>JAGAEB010000038.1 GCA_017613335.1 Methanosarcinaceae archaeon | reverse complement strand
GCAGATCCGGCGTCAGAGACGGAAGCTGATCCGGAACCGTTTCCGGGGAGAGAAGGAGAGACGATCCCTGATGCGCCGTCCGGTCCGGACGAGGCCGTAAATGAAGACGGTTCGGGCGCGGGGATCTCTCCCGGGATATCTGCGGCTTTGTTGTCCGTCGCATAATTGAAGAGAACGGCGCTTTCCTCCGCATCAGGACCGGCAGCCGACATATGGATCCCGGCATCGTTTCCGTCATAGACCATATCAGTCGATATGCCGTATCTGCTGAGGAAGAATCTGCCGGATTCACTGAAAATGATGCCGCCGCCGACAGCCAGACAGAGGGCTGCGGCATATTTTTTGAGCATGGCCGCGATCGACGGACCTGACTTTTCGGGCGCGAAGACGATGATCTTTTCGGGCGCTTCATAAATCTTGACCTGGCGCCCTTTTTCACTGTACCGGACAGAACTGATACGGACAAGACCGCTTTCGACAAGCGCGTCCAGATTGTATTTGACGGTCGGGAGCGGGACATCCAGCTTTTTGGAGATCGCGCTTGCCGAGAGACGTTCTTCTTTGAGACAGCTGACGATCTTCATGGACGTTTCATTAGAGAGGATCTGACGGATCTTTTTGGAATCATCATTGACGGAAACGACGATGATGTCATCGCCGGTATCATGTCCGGCTTCGGCGCTGTCATATCCTGCGCTGCCGGCATGGTTTCCGATGTATGAATTGTTTTTTTCGGGCATGATTTCTCTCCGTTCTGTTTTTGTCTGACCGGTTTTCAATGATCAGGGATCATCAATAAGGTTTTGCGGGATATATTAACTTCGGAATTCTGCATGGATCCTGTTACAGGATCTCTCAGAGATCGTTTTCAGAAATCCGTTCCGCCGGACAGCCGCAGAGGCTGTTTATTTCAGGCTTCTGCTTTTTGGGTATTCCTTTAAATACAATCGCTTCTTTTAGAGAAAAAAGTTTCAGGTTATGTCAATATGGTTATTACAAGAGAGCGTATTTCTTCAATCCTGGATTCTTATGACAGGGAGAACATAACGATCGCAACGATCTGTTCTCATTCCAGCCTTCAGATCTTTGACGGCGCCAGAAAAGAAGGCTTCAGGACGCTGGGCATCTGCTTAAAAGAACCGCCGAAATATCACCAGGCTTTTCCGAAAGCCAAACCTGACGAATATCTTGTTCTTGACAGCTACGATCAGCTTCTCGAAAAAGTCGATGAACTCAAAGCGAAAAATGTCATCATCGTCCCGCACGGCTCTTTTATTTCTTATCTGGGGACGGAGAAATTCGCCGAGCTCGATCTGCCGACATTCGGCAACCGCTATGTCCTCGAATGGGAATCCGACCGCAAAATGGAGAGACAATGGCTTCTTCAGGCAGGCATCCATATGCCGGAAGTCATTGAAGACCCGCACGACATCGACGGCCCGGTGATGGTCAAATACGACGGCGCCCAGGGCGGAAAAGGATTCTTCATCGCCAAGTCCTATGAAGAATTCAAAGAACATGTCGACCCGGAAAAGACGTATACGCTCCAGCGCTTTATCACAGGCACCCGTTACTATCTCCACTATTTCTATTCTCCGATCAAGGAAGACGGCTACACACTCAGCAAAGGCAGTCTTGAAATGCTCAGCATGGACAGACGCGTCGAATCCAATGCCGACGAGATCTTCCGTCTCGGATCCCCGTCCGAACTCCTTCAGTCAGGCATCATGCCGACTTATGTCGTGACCGGAAACACGCCGCTCATCGCCCGTGAATCCCTCCTGCCGCTGATCTTTGAACTCGGAAGCCGCGTCGTCGAAGAGTCCCTCCGTCTTTTCGGCGGTATGATCGGTCCGTTCTGCCTGGAGACCGTTTTCACCGATGACCTCGAGATCAAGGTCTTTGAAATCTCCGCCCGCATCGTTGCAGGAACGAACATCTACATCTCCGGCTCCCCGTACGCCGACCTGATGGAAGAGAATATGTCGACCGGCCGCCGTATCGCCAGAGAGATCAAAAACGCGATCGAACTCAACAAACTTGATGAGATCATCTCCTGAAAGAGAAAGACGTTCCGAAGGAAAAGACACCCTGCGGAAAAAGACATTCCTGAAAAAACGATACAGCATGAAATCGAATGCTCCGGGATCCGGACGGATCGCCGGAGCTTTTTTTATAGCGGCGCGGCCGGCGGAGAGGCCGGACCGGCCGGATCTGAAAGAATAAAAAGAAAAGATTGCCTTCAGAGATCCTGCTTTCAGAGATCCTGCTTTCAGATATTCTGAAAACAGTTGCCTGAAGAGGCAATGATGATCCTGTTTTTGTGATTGCTTGTCTGCCGCACAGTCATGTCTGTCGCACACTTACGTCTGCCGCACAGTCACGTCTGTCACGCAGTCACGTCTGCCGCACGGTCACGTCTGTCATACAGTCACGTCTGTCGTACGGTCACGTCTGTCATACAGTCACGTCTGTCGTACGGTCACGTCTGTCGCACAGTTACGTCTGTCACACAGGCGCAGTTCAGCTGAAGCAGTTCTGTTTTTCTTTTGCCGGCGCCGGGGTTTATTCCCGGCGCCGGTTTTATCAGCAGCGCAGTTCCCGTTTTAAGCTGCGTCCCGGTTTTCGTTTTGATTTTCGTTTTGGTTGTCGTTTTTGCCTTCGTTTTGGCTGTCGTTTTTGTCTTCGTTTACGTTCTCGCTTTTGTCTTCGCTGCTGTCTTCGTTTACGTTTTAGTTTTCATCGTCATCGGATACTTTTCCGGTCAGGCCTTCCTTGATCTCTTTTTTGTTGATGCCGGGCATGATGCCGCCGTCGTAGCGGCCTTCTTCGTCGCGGTCTTTGCCGTCCGGATCCATTTCGACGTAGGCGCCTTCGTGGAAGTCTTCGTTGTCTTTGTAGGTTTCGGGGGCGCATTTGACGTTGACGTCGACGACCGTCTGATTACAGGGACGGACGCCGATATTGAAAGCGGCGCGGCCCATCATGTGGCCGGCGACCGGAGACGTCAGGAGAAGGAAAACGGCGACAGCGACAGCTTTGAGACCCATCGGGGAAAAGCCGTCGCGGATGAGGATGCTCACCAGGACGAAGATCGCGCCGAGCGTGGCGATCTTCGTCGTTGCGTGGAGCCTGTTGTAGATATCCGGGAAACGGATGAGACCGATCATACCGAGAAGAAGATCGAAAACGCCGAGCAGCAGGAACAGATGCCCGACGAACATACGGATCTCATTCAGGACAGCGCCGTCTATGAAAGAAAGATCCATCAGACCACATCTCCTCTGTCGATGTATTTGGCAAGAGCCACCGTCCCGATGAAAGAGACGATCGCCAGAAGGACGCCGATGTCGAACAGGAATTCGGAGCCGCGGGCATAGGCGTAGATGACGAAAAGGATGACCAGGACGTTTCCGGTCGCATCGGAAGCGGCGATACGGTCCATGACCGTCGGGCCGATAAAGACTCTGACGACGGACGGGATCAGGGACAGCAGGACGACAGCCAGCGCGAAATTGTCAACCGTCAGCCAGTCAAAAGATGATAAATCGAGGATCATTCAAAAGCCTCCAGGACATATTTTTCAATAGAATCGTAAATGCTGTCGCGGACATCTTTGG
The DNA here is from genome assembly GCA_017613335.1 of Methanosarcinaceae archaeon. Classification (GTDB taxonomy): domain Archaea; phylum Halobacteriota; class Methanosarcinia; order Methanosarcinales; family Methanosarcinaceae; genus Methanofrustulum. Next base: position 9,781 of record JAGAEB010000038.1, on the reverse strand, counting down.
GATTCTCCATATCGATGCAGTGGACATAGAGAACGCCGTGATAATCCCCGTCTTTTGCTTTTTTGTCTTCATGGATATCGATGACGAGCGTTCCCGGCGTCAGCGTGATCGTGTTGGCGAGCATCGTCGTCGACATATCGTGCTGCGTTCTGTACGGATAGGCGATGATCCCCGGACGGACATTGATCTTCGGCTGAAGAATGCGCCTTCCGACATCGATGTTTGCTTTCACGATCTCTTTGAGGAGAACGCCTGAATAGACGATCTTCTGCGGGATCGCCCTGAAGAATGCTGACGGCTTCGTCGTGAAGGTGAACATATTGCGCATGCAGTATAAGATGACCGTACTGAAGAGAAGGCCCAGCAGGAAATTGCCGATCGTGACGGATCCGCTGACCAGGACCCATATGATGCCGAGAGCGACATAGGAAACACATCTGATAAAATTCATCTGGGAACCACTCCGAGAACTGTTGAAATGTACGGCTCAGGATCAAGGAGACCCGCCGCGATCATATCGGCGGCCTGAGCCAGCGGTTCTGTCAGGATGCCGAGGAGAACCGCGGCGGCGCAGAGAGCAATGAGCGGAAGGACGATCAGGACGGACGGCCTGTGGTCGTGAGAACCGTTGTGAGAGCCGTCGTGAGATCCGTCGTGAGATCCATCGTGAGATCCGTCGTGAGAACCGTTTTCTGCCGGAGCGTCGCTGCCTGCAGATGAGCCGGCCGGCTCTCCCCAGAAAACGGCCATCCATGTCCGGAACATATAGAACAATGTACCGACGGCGCAGAGGATCGCGATCAGGACCGGAAGATACGCGCCGTCAGAAAGACCTGCCTGGAAGAGAGCCATCTTGGCCGTAAAGCCGCCAAGCGGCGGGAAGCCCGCGATCGACATGGCGCCGAGGAGGAAACAGAATGCAAAGACAGGCATCGTCCGGATCAGGCCGCCCATTTTGCGGATGTCGCGCGTGCCTGTGCCGTGGATGACACCGCCTGCCGTCAGGAAGAGCATCGATTTGGCCAGCGCATGGCAGACAAGATAGAGGACCGCGGCGGCAAGAGCCTCAGGCGTTCCGACGGCAAGACCGAAGAGGATAAAGCCGATCTGCGAAACGCTCGAATACGCAAGGACACGTTTGAGGTCTTTCTGACCGATCGCGCCGACCGCGCCGACTGCCATCGTCAGGAGGGCGCAGATCATGAGGACCGGCAGGAAATATCCGGATGCCGGCGCATAGATGAAGAACATGATGCGCATGATGCCGTAAATGCCGACTTTGATCAGGATGCCGCTGAGCATGGCACTGATCGGCGTCGGCGCTGTCGGATGGACATCAGGGAGCCAGAAATGGAGCGGGAAAAGAGCCGCCTTGTTTCCGAAAACGATGATGAAGAGGAGCGCTGAGGCATAGAGCGTCCAGGGCAGCGGACCGTCTGCGGCGATCATCCGGATCTTCAGGGCGATGTCGGCCATGTTGAGAGAGCCGACCGTCGCATAAGTCGAAACGATCGCAACGAGCATGAAAGAGGAGCCGAGCATCCCTAAAAGGAGGTATTTGTAAGTACCCTCCAGTTTGTTCGTCAGCTTTGTCACGGACACTTTTTCGTTCGACATGATCAGGGCTGTCGATGACAGGAACATGATCTCGAAGAAGACGAAAAGGTTGAACAGATCGCCCGTCAGGAAAATGCCGTTGATGCCTGCGATCATGAGATTGAAGAGCGTGTGGTAACTCTTGTTCAGAGACACGTCTTCAATGTAATCGTAGGAGTAGATGAGGACGCATGTCGAGATGAAAGACGTCAGCAGGACCATCGTGGCCGACAGCGTGTCCCCGACGAGGACGATGCCGTATTTTCCGAATTCTCCGACATCGTAGGCGATCGGTCCGTTCATGGCCAGGAGCCAGAGGACGGCCGAGAGGCACAGGATGAGGAGAGAGACGGATATGTCAAGGACCATCTGGAACTTCGGATGCCGCCTGAACAGGATCGTGAGAGAGCCCATCAGAAGCGGGATCGCGATCGGAAGAACGACGATGTTGCTGAGAAGGAAATCGGGCAGCTGCGAAGAAAGCACATCGGCTGCCCGACTGAGTATCTCTGTCAGGATCATCCTTTCATCCTCCCGAGAGCTTCTGTATCGGTCGTTCCGAATTCTCTGTCGATGTGATAGGCAAGCGTCAGCAGGACGGCTGTTGTGGCCAGGCTGATGACGATCGCCGTCAGGACGAGCGCCTGCGGCAGCGGGTCTGCATAAAGCCCGTCTTCGGTATAGCCTGTCACGACAGGGCCGAGGACGCGGCCGGCGATGTCATCCGTGAAGATGAAGCCGGCATTTTCGTTGATCTTCGTCACGATGATCGGGACGAGATTGCCCTGGAGGATGCCGGATGCGACGATAAAGATGTTGACGGCATGACTGATCAGGCCGAATCCGAAGGCGACTTTGAGAATGTCGCGGTGAAGAACCAGATAGATACCCGTTCCGAACAGAACGGCAATGATCAGTGCGATAAAGAAATTCATGATCTGTCCTCCGCCGGACCTGATTTTTTATGATCTCCGGATTTATCCGTTCCGGATTTTTCAGAAATGCCGGATGCGGATCTTTCCGTTCCGGATTTCCCGGAGATACCTGCTTCTGATCTCCCGGATTTTTCCTTTCCGGTATCCCTTCCGGTATCCTTTCCGGTATCCTCTCCGGATCTCCACTTGCTGATAAAGGATTTTCCGGATCTTTCCCGCAGGGTCTCTTTTGATTTCATGATCAGAGATTTCCCGGATATGCCGGGTGTTTCTGTTTCGACTTTGAACAGTTTCGGTCCCTCGTCCGGGAAATCGATCTCGCTCCGGCGGATGCGGCAGGAGCCGTCGATGCATTCCGTGTGGGTGTCTTCGTGTTCTTTTCCGGCAGTTGCGACTTTGTGGGAAGCGATCTGCGTGATGATGAAGAGCAGAGAACCGACGACCGTGAAATAAACGCCGAGATCGAACATCATGGATGAAACGAATTCGACGGTCCCGATGTGAACGCCGAAAAGATCGATCTCGAAGTCTGCGAATGAACTCCGGAAATAGTGGTGACCGGCGAAAAGCGGGAAGAGAGCCGTGAGGGAGGCAAAGAGCAGTCCGAAGCCGACCCAGTTGAGCCACTGCGGTTTGATGAGGCGGTTGATCTCGTCCGACCCGTAAGCCAGGTAGACGATGGAAACGCCGCAGACGAGCAGGACGCCGCCGATGAAGCCGCCGCCCGGATAGTTGCCGCCGTTGAGCAGGAGATAGATCGAGTAGATCAGGCAGAAGATCATGACGACCTTTGAGACTGTTTTCGTGATCAGCGTCGTCATTGTTCATCCTCCTGTTCTTTGTCTTCGGCGCCGGTGCTCTTGATCAGGTTGTAGACGCCCAGAGCGGCAAGCGTCAGCACCGAGATCTCGCCGATCGTATCGTAGCCTCTGAAATCGACGACGATCACGTTGACGATGTTGCGGCCGGCGGTCATGCCTATGCCGTTTTCCATGAAATAATGCGAGAACGTGTCGAACGGCTCGACGAGTCCTGTCGAGAGCATCATGATGAAAATGCCGGCGCCGCAGAGGACGGCGATCGCGGCTTTGAGCGCTTTTTCAGCGGCGGTGTCCGGATTGATCGCGCTCTTGGTGCGGAGCTTCATGATCGCGACAAGGAAGATGATCGTTGAAAGCGTTTCGACGCAGAGCTGCGTCATGGCCAGGTCGGGCGCTTTCAGGTAGGCGTAGAGCGCCGCGACGAGGAAACCTGTCATGGATATGGACATGACGGAGACGAGATAGCGCGGCATGAAAGCAGCGCCTGCGGCGGTGATGATGATGAGTGCGAGAAGGACGTATTCCGATACCGGCAGGGAAAAGACGGGCGTCAGCATGAGCGTGCCGCCTGAGGCGAGGACGACGGCCGCCGGGACGGCGATGAGGAAGACCGCAAAGAGGAGGAGCGCTGCCGTGTAGAGGAACGGCGGGCCTCTCTGGATCTTTCCGGAGATGCCTGCGCAGATGCGCGCGGCGTTGTCGACTGTCCTGTTGTACCAGAAGTTGAGACTGAACCACGGTATCTTTTCATTGACCCGGTCTTCGAATGCGGCGATCCGGCTGTACTGCGTGTAGAAAAGAATGCCGAGGATGAAAGTGATGACCGTCATGATGAAAGCGGGCGTGACGCCGTGCCAGAGAGCGGCGTGGATGTGATCTGCCGCCGGATTGACGGCCAGGACGGCCGGCATGACGAGTCTGTCGACGAAGATGTCCGGGAAGAGGCCGATCGCGATGATGAGGATGCCGAGGATGACAGGCGGCACGATCATGACAAGGTGCGGGTCATGCACATGTTTCGGGACGTCTGCATCTTCACATCTTCTGCCGAGGAAGACTTTGTGGATCAGCCTGAATGAATACATGAACGTGAAAATACCGCCGAGGACCGCAAGGCCGGGGATCAGGTATGTCCAGACGCCGCCGAGAGCCTGTCCCATGTCGTAAGCGGATTCATAGAACATTTCCTTGCTCAGGAAACCGTTGAGCGGCGGAACGCCGGCCATGGCGGCGGCGGCGATGACCATCATGATGAAGGTGACCGGCATTTCTTTGAAGAGACCGCCCATCTTCCGGATATCGCGGGTGTGCATTTCGTGCGCGATGATGCCGACGAGCAGGAAAAGACATGCTTTGAAGGATGCATGGTTGAGCAGATGGAAAACGGCGGCGGAGACGCCGATTCCGGGCTCTGCGGCCGTCGTGAAGCCGAACATGGTCATGAGGTAGGCCAGCTGGCTGACGGTCGAGAAAGCAAGAATGCCTTTCAGATCTGTCTGACGGAGCGCCAGGAAACCTGCGCCGACCATTGTCAGGAGGCCGATGCCGGTCACGAGCAGGAGCCAGGCGTCGGTGCCGGAAAACATCGGGTGCAGGCGCGCGACGAGGAAGACGCCGGCCTTGACCATCGTTGCGGAATGCAGGAAGGCGCTGACAGGCGTCGGGGCTTCCATGGCGTTCGGGAGCCAGATGAAAAACGGGCCCTGCGCGGATTTGGCGAAACAGCCGATGAGGATGAGGACGAGCGTCATCGTGAAGAGCGGGTCTGCTTTGACGGTCTGAATGATCCCGGGGCTTGTGAGCATTTCAGAAATGCCGTATGTGCCGGTGATCGTATAGAGGCACATGAAGCCGGCGAGCATGAAAAGACCGCCGCCGGCTGTGATGAGAAGGGCTTTCGTGGCGCCGTAGATCGACTTTTCGACGTGGCGGTAGTAACCGATCAGCAGGAAGGAGCTGATGCTCGTCAGTTCCCAGAAGACGAAGAGCTGGATGAGGTTGTCGGAAAAGGCGACGCCGAACATGGAGCCCATGAACATCAGGAGATACTGGTAGTATCTGACCAGATCTTCTTCTTTGCCGAGATAGCCGTTGGAATAGGACATGATCATGATACCGATGAACGATACGATGAGTCCCAGAAGAAGAGCCAGGCCGTCCGCATAGAGCGAGAAGCAGACATTCAGAGACGGAATCCATTCGATCGAACCTGATACGGTTCCGCCGCCTGAGATTGTCGGTACATATGTCAGGAGGGCCGTGAAGCAGACTGCCGCAACAGCTGCCGCGAACCATCCGACCCGGTGTTTCAGGACTTTGTGAGCCAGCGGAACGACCGGTGTCAGGATAAAAGGAAGAAAGACGACAAGCGCCAACATCAGGAATGAATCCATAGATCAACCTCGTTTTAAGAAAAACGTATTCGGGAAAAACGGATCTGCCGTCCGGTCCCGGACAGACCGGACAGGGGCTGTGACAGATCCCGGAATCTCATGACGGGAAAGACGGACGCAGGAAATCCGGACTTCCCGGACTTCCGGAGATACAGACAGTCCCGCCGAACAGTTTTTCCGGATGATATAACCGAAAACAAATCGTTTTGCGGATTGAAGACCTGCGTAATTAACAGATAATATTATAAATAATTTCATCCGGGACCTGTCTCGGCCGCCGTTTCCGGTTGTTATGATCAGGTATCATTCTGACGGGCGCAGTGTCGTGCGGTCACATCTGTGAGACGCGTGCAGTCATAAGCACCAATGAGAGGTCAGTCACTTTCGCGGATGTTACGCAGTCGCCTGCATGGTCATCGCACAGATATCACGCAGATGTCACGCAGATGTCACGCAGGCGTCTTCCTTTCCTGCGCAGGGATCATCCGTTCAGCTCAGGATTCTGATGATGATCCGTCTTCAGGAATATCCTGCCCGTGCGATATTTCCGGATTATAGGCCTGTTCCGGAGAAGACCGGACCGGGCCGGCTTTCGCGCAGGCGTCTTCGGTCAGGAGGATATTCCTGCCGGTGATGTCAGGAAGGGCGGGCTTCATATCTGCCGGCGCATCGCTGTGCGTATTTTCCCCGGAAAGCGCAGATTCACAGATAACGGAGACGGTCCTGTGTTTCTGCGTGTATTCAGGAACAGATGATTTTGCGGGTATGCCGCACATGATCGAGCCGATCATTTCTGCGGCATGGCGCTGATTTTCATAAACCGCGTATTTTTTCTCGAGGAAATGTTCAAAAACATGTTCAACGGGTACGCTGAGTGAATAGATATATCTTGGGCGCCCTGTTGCGCCGTATTTGCCGGATCTTCTGAAGACCCAGTCGTGAGAGACCAGATATCTCAGCGCCCGGCTGACTTCAGGCTGTCTGAGTCCTGCCGCGATCTCGATATCTTTGGACGAAGCTTCATTGACGAAGGCCAGATAGATGATCGTTGCTGCAAGGTGTCTCGGAACGCCGATATCCCGGAAAAGAGTCAGCAGTTCGTCTTCATGTTCATCGAATATTCTGACGGAATACCATTTCATGATATCAACTCAGCAGCACGGATATCCGGAAAATCCGGGCAGGCCTGCGGCATGCGGAAATACCGGCAGATCAGACGGACAGACCGGAATTTTTAAAGGTCATATATCTTCTGCATAAACAAAATGAACGATTAAACAGAAAACGAGGTAGTATATTAATATAATACCTGACAATAAAACAGACAGATTTAAATACGGATGATCCTGCCGGATTTCCCGCTGAACGACGCAGAGGACCGGAACAGAGGAAAAAGGCAGAAAAACAGAACAGAAGAAAAAGGCAGAAAAACAGAACAGAAGAAAAAGGCAGAAAAACAGAACAGAAGAAAAAGGCAGAAAAACAGAACAGAAGAAAAAGGCAGAAAGACAGAACAGAAAAAAAGCAGAAAAACAGAACAAAAAAGGCAGAAAGACAGAACAGAAGAAAAAGGCAGAAAAACAGAACAGAAAAAAAGCAGAAAAACAGAACAAAAAAGGCAGAAAGACAGAACAAAAGAAAAGGCCGGAAGAACGGAGCAGGAAACGACCATGATGAAAGAGACGATAAGATCGGTCAGAAGACCTGACGGAACGATGATCAGATACGCGGAATACGTCAGAGAGGACAGCATCAGTGCATCAGACCGGCCGGAAGGGCTAAAAGACGGAACGGCGGCGGAAAGGATATGTCCCGTGTTTGTCCTGATCCACGGAAACGCGGAAGATCATACAAGTTTTTCCGGTCAGATCAACGCTTTGGGTGATCATTTCGGAAAAGATGTCCGGATCATCGCTCCTGACTGCCGCGGCCGCGGTCTTTCTGATCAGGGCCCCGCTCCGCTGACGCTCCGGATCCTTGAAGAGGACGTCATCGCCGTTATGGATGCGGAAAAGATCGGGAAATGCTGCCTGCTGGGATTTTCTGACGGCGGGAATATGGCGCTTGAGCTTGTTCTCAGATACCCGGACCGCTTTGAAACGCTGATCTCCGTCGGTTCAAATCTGTATCCGTCGGGTGTCGCCGCGAAATATCAGATCCCGACCGTTCTTGATTATTACAGGACGAAGATCCTGTCATCGGTTTACAAAGGCAGGCCGGAAGGTCTGAGATATGACAGAGAAAATCAGCTTCTCAGACTGATGGTCAAAGAACCGTCGATCAGCCCGGGATCGCTGAAAAATATAAGGATCCCGACGCTCGTCATCGCCGGGGAAAATGACATGATCAAAGGAAGACATACCCGGCTGATCGCGGATTCGATCCCGGGCGCAGTCCTTGAGATCATCCCGGGCGGAAGTCATTTCGTCATGATGGAGATGCCGGAGACATTTAACGAGGCTGTCATCGGTTTTCTGAAAAAGATAGAGGATAAACAGGCGAAAAGAAAGTATCCTTCGGTACAAAGAGCAAAGATCGCAGAAACAGAGACGGAAAAGAAGAATGAAGGAAAAGAAGAGTGAAGGAAAAGAAGAATGAAGGAAAAGAAGAGTGAAGGAAAAGAAGAGTGAAGGAAAAGAAGAGTGAAGGAAAAGAAGAGTGAAGGAAAAGAAGAGTGAAGGAAAAGAAGAGTGAAGGAAAAGAAGAATGAAGGAAAGGAAGAGTGAGAAAAAAGAGTGACGGAAAATAATAAAACATGTGTGAAAAATAACGAAAAATGCAGATGACGGGAAATTAAATAAAAAAAGCCGCCGGAGAGAATCTCCGACGGCTGAAGAGAGCCCCGTGCGTGATTCGAACACGCGACCTAGTGATTACAAGTCACTCGCTCTACCGGGCTAAGCCAACGAGGCACTGTACAGCTCTTGAAGACGATCAAGATAAATAAATTTTATGGATGAAAAGACTTCAGAAAAACAAGAGGCATCATCATGTCGGACAGCACACCGTATCAGGATACAAATGCGCCGTTGAAGCGTGATTATTTTAAGAGCGGAACGGATCTTCTGAGCGTTTCCGGGCAGATCTCATCCTTCGGGAGAAAAGTTGTTGCCGGGGGACTTGTCGAAGGGAATTTCGGGAATATAAGCATCCGCACGGATGTCTGCCCGCGGCCGGGATCGTCCGGGCCGGCGGAAAACGGCTGCGCATCATGCGGCGATTTTCTGACGATCACGAAGACGGGGACATCTCTTGATGAACTGGATGAAGAAAGCGTCATCACGCTCCCGGTAACGCCCGATGAAAAGGAGAAGGATCTGCCCAACGCTGCTGAACGTCAGGCATCATCGGAGCTGAAAGTCCATCGCTCGATCTACAGGAAAACGAATGCAAAAGCTGTTCTTCGTGTCCATGCGCCTTATGCGGTGACGATGTCGATCCTGGAAGCTGAAAAAGGACGCGACCGGATCGTCCCTGTTGACAGCGAAGGCATCCTTTTCCTGAAAGAGATCCCGATCGTCCGGGGCGGTATCGGAACGGACGAACTGGCAAAAAACGCATCGGAGGCTTTTGAAAAGAAGAAAGTGAAAGTCGTCGTCGTTCACGGCCACGGCACGTTTGCCGTCGGAGAAACGCTCAGGGACGCCTATATCGCAACGGTGCAGGCAGAACATGCCGCGCAGATCGCTTATCTGTGCGCCGTCGCAAAACACCTGTACCGAAAAGCCGAAAAGGATGAAAAAAAAGAAAAATGCGGATAACCTTAAATAAAGAATGCATATGAGATGACGCATTATTCTGATCCGTCATTCAGAGCCGATAAAAACATATCAGAACAGACAGAAACAGATCAATAAAAACAGATAAACTGATCAAAACAGATAAACTGATCAAAACAGTAAACTGATCAAAACAGATAAACTGATCAAAACAGTAAACTGATCAAAACAGTAAACTGATCAAAACAGTAAACTGATCAAAACAGTAAACTGATCAAAACAGTAAACTGATCAAAACAGTAAACTGATCAAAACAG
>JAGAEB010000037.1 GCA_017613335.1 Methanosarcinaceae archaeon | reverse complement strand
TATAAAGTTTTTGTTTTGAGAGGGTCGGGGTGAGAATCTGGTGGGATTTTGCAGGGGTCGCAGGCGGTTTTCAGGGTTGAAAGGCCGGCGGGCGGTTTTCAGGTTTTAAAGACCGGCGGGCGGTTTTCAGGTTTTAAAGGCCGGCAGGTGGTTTCAGATTTGAAAGGCCGGCAGACGCTTTTCAGGTTTGAAAGGCCGGCGGGCGGTTTTCATGTTTGAAAGGCCGGCGGGCAGTTTTCAGATTTGAAAGGCCGGCGTCATGACAGATACAGACATTCAGAGATGTGCAGTGGTTATGTACAGTGACATCATATGACAGTCATATGATCGTTGTTACGGCGTTCTGATTTCTGATCATTTTGTGGTCGTGTGATCCGTAACGGAGGCGTTTTGTCATGGGAAATTATGTTCTGAAGTGTCCGGCATGCGGTCAGGTGACCGAAGACCCGCATGCGGCAATGTGTCCGGTCTGCCGGGAGAAAAGTCTGCTGCAGACGGTTTATGAAAAAAAGCAGATCGATGTGACAGAGGATCCCGGCGTGTTCATGTTCAGGGATTGGCTGCCTGTCCGCTCGCAGATTCCGACAAGGGCATGTCCCGTCGTCTTCAGGAGTGAAAATTTTGCCAAAGAACTTGGTCTGAAAGACGTTCTGTTCGGTTTTACAGGATATTATCCCGAAAGGAATGCTTTTGCGGTTTCCGGCACATTTGAAGAATTGAGCGCCTTGACGGTTTTGGCGGGCCTTCAGGACGCCCGGGGATCATCTTCTTCAGTGATGAAGCCCCTGGTCGTTGCTTCTGCCGGGAACGCCGGAAGAGCGTTTGCGGAACTTTCCGAACTTGGGCTTCCGGTCGTGATCATTGTTCCGGAAACAGCTCTTCCGGCCGTTCGTGTCACGAATTCCGGAAAAAACGTCCGTCTGATCACCGTCAAAGGGGATTATGCCGATGCAGCTGCCGTTGCGGAAAGATTTTCTTCCGCGGCCGGAGCTGTTCCGGAAGGAGGCGGCAGGAACGTTGCTCACCGTGACGGCGCAGGGACAGTCTTTCTCCGGGGAACGCTGACAGCGGGACGGATCCCGGATATTTATATCCAGGCGGCCGGAAGCGGCGCCGGATGCATTGCCGCCCGGGAAGCCGCTCTTCGTCTGATCGGAGACGGCCGTTTCGGAGACCGCCTACCGGAAATCCATGCTGTTCAGAACGAACCGTTCACGCCTCTGAAATCTGCATGGGAAAACGATCATGAGACGGTCCTTCCGGAAGACATGAACGATGCGGAAAATATGATCCGGATGACATATGCGCAGGCTCTGACAGACCGTCTTCCGTTTTATGCGCAGTCGGGCGGATTCCGCGACTCACTGAGAGAATGCGGCGGGAAAGTACACAGCGTGACTGAAAAAGAAGCAAAGATCGCCATGTCGCTTTGGCAGTTTTATGAAAACTGCGACCTGGATCCTGCGGCGGCCGCTGCTCTCGCTGCGCTGATCAAAGGAATTGAAGACGGGTCGATCGATCCTGAAAAGAAGATCTTTTTGAATCTGACGGGAGGCGGTTATGACCCCATCAAAGAAGATTTTTCACTCAGATATATCCGCCCGGAAGCATCCGTTTTACCGGATTATGATTTTAATGATGACCCGGAAGGTCTTCTGAAATGAAAAAATACAGCGGGATAATGCGAAGTGATCATGAAACGGAATAATGCGAAGAGATCATGAAGCGGAATAATGCGAAGAGATCATGAAGCGGAATAATGCGAAGAGATCATGAGGCGGAATAATGCGAAGAGATCATGAAACGGAATAATGAAACGGAATAATGAAACGGAATAATGCAACGGAATAAGACTGATGTCCGTGATAAAGACCGTATCAGGAAATGGATTTATCTAATTTTAATGCGTTATGGTTTCATTTACCGATTCCGTCCGGGAAATGTAAAAAATAAGGTGATGAATACGGCAGACATAATCATCAGAAACGGAAAACTCGTGACAATGAATCCGGCTTATCCGGCCGTCATTGAGCAGACGATCGTTATTGAAAACGGAAAGATCACGAAGATCGGCGAAACAGATGAAAAAGCCGATAAGATCATTGATGCAAAAGGCTGCATCGTGATGCCCGGCCTGAGCAATACGCACACGCACCTCGGCATGACGCTTTTCAGAGGATACGGCGACGACATGATGCTTCAGGACTGGCTGCAGAACAGGATCTGGCCGGCGGAAGCCTGTCTGGATGCGCGTCTGACGGCTGCCGGAAGCAGGCTTGCCTGCCTTGAGATGATCAGATCAGGAACAACGGCCTGCTGTGACATGTATTTCTATATGGACGATGTCGCCCGCGCAGTCGAGGAATCAGGCATGCGCGCCTCTCTTTCCTACGGCATGATCGAGCTCGGCGATGAAGCGAAAGGCAGAAAAGAACTTGAGATCGCCCGGAAATTCGTTGCGGACAGAAACGGGACGGCCGGCGGCAGGATCACGACGATGTACGGCCCGCATGCGCCGACGACGTGTTCGGAAGATTTCCTGGCCCGCGTCAGAGAGCAGGCAACGAAAGACGGTGTCGGCATTCACATCCACGTTCTGGAAACGGAAGCCGAACTCAAACAGATCGAAGAAAAACACGGGATGTGTCCGATCCATCTCCTTGACAAGATCGATTTCTGGGGACCCGATGTCCTGGCAGCCCATGCCGTCTGGATGTCCGACCGCGACATAAAGATCTTTGCCGACAAAGGCGTCAAAGTTTCCCACAATGCGATCAGCAACATGAAGCTGGCATCAGGCATCGCCCCCATCCATAAAATGGTCGGCGCCGGCGTGAATGTGTCGCTCGGAACGGACGGCTGCGCGTCCAACAATTCTCTTGACATGTTCGAAGAAATGAAAACAGCTTCACTCCTTCAGAAAGTTTCGGTCATGGATCCGACAGCCTATCCGGCAGAAGAAGTCGTGAGATCCGCGACCGTCAACGGCGGTTCAGTCATCGATCCGCTGACAGGCATGCTGAAAGAAGGCAATAAAGCGGATATCATCATCCTTGACGTGAATAAGGCCCACCTGACGCCCAATGCTGCTTTCATGAACCCCGGCCCGTATTCCCATCTTGTCTACGCTGCCCGCGGATCCGATGTGAAAACAGTCATCATTGACGGAAAAACAGTCATGGAAGATTATACCGTCCTGACAATGGATGAAGAAAAAGTCAGGGAAGATGCTGAAAAAGCGGCGGCGGAACTTTTTGAGAAAGTCAGAGGGAACCGAAACGAAAATGTCAGAAATGACTGAAACGGAAAAATGTCAGAAATGACTGAAATGAAAAACGTCAGAAATGACTGAAACGGAAAACGTCAGAAAAGACGAAACGGAAAAATAAAAACTGTAAAATCCGCTGTTTCTGCCGTTCTGTCAGAAACAGCAGACATATTACGATGAAAACGAGGGGATAGTTGTGCTTCCTGCTGAAAATACGCTGATCGTCAGATACGGAGAGCTTTCTCTGAAAAGCAAGGGTGTCCGTGACATTTATGAGGAGACGCTGAGAAACAACATCCGTGCGATGATGGATTCCCGCCATGTGTCATATAAAGATGTCCGCAGGGATTACGGGAGAATTTTTGTCGATGCGGAAGAAGGCGCCGGGAATATCGGAGAGATCGCGGAGGCGGTTTCCCGCGTATTCGGTGTTTTCAGCGTTTCGCCGGCGGCCGTATGCCGTTCATCAAAGGAGGAGATCACGGCTCTCTGCGCAGAGATTGCCGCTGCCGGATATATCGGCGCAGGAGAGACTTTTGCCGTCCGCGCCAGAAGAACAGGGAATCACCCGTTTACATCCAATGAAATGGCCCGCTTCTGCGGCGATGCGATCTGGAGAGCCCTGTCTGAGAAAGGACTTGAGCCTGCCGTTGATCTCACATCGCCCGACAAAGAGATCTTTGTCGAGATCAGGCAGAAAGAATCGTTTGTCTATACGAAGATAATCAAAGGTCCCGGCGGATTTCCGGTCGGAACCCAGGGAAAAATGGTCGCCCTCATCTCCGGCGGCATTGATTCCCCTGTCGCAGTCTGGCTGATGATGAAGCGCGGCGTTGATGTCGTCCCGGTCTTTATGGATAACACACCTTACGCAGATCCCGATACGATTTCCCGCGTTCTGGACAATGCACGTGTCCTTTTCTCGTGGGCGCCCGGCAGGAGACATGTGGTTTACAGTGTCCCGCATGCGGAATATATGGAAAAGGTCATCGAGAACTGCCACCTGAAAAGCCGCTGCCTTCTCTGCAAACGGTCAATGTTCAAGGCCGCCGACTGCATCCGCAGAAGGATAAAAGCTTCAGGCATCATCACCGGATCGTCTCTCGGCCAGGTCGCCTCACAGACGGCAGCCAATATGGAAGCTGAAATATACGGTCTTTCAATGCCCCTTTACCACCCGCTCCTTTCCTATGACAAACAGGAGATCGTCGACATCGCGAGAATGATCGGAACATACGACATTTCCACCCGCCCCTCCGGTCCGGACTGTACCATCGTCCCGGAAAAACCGGAAGTCAAAGCCGCATTTGATCTCGCCGTCAGGGAAGAAGCCCTGATCGGCGAGGAGATCCTTGATGAAATGATCAGGAAAAGCGTCGACGATGCCGTCGTCTATATTTTTGAAAAAGACGGAACGATCATCAGGAAAGGACCCGAAGAAAGGAAAAACAGCGAAGAAAGGAAAAATAACGAAGAAAGGAAAAATAACGAAGAAAGGAAAAATAACGAAGAAAGGAAAAACAGCGAAGAAAGGAAAAATAACGAAGAAAGGAAAAACAGCGAAGAAAGGAAAGAAGAAGCCTGAGAACTGAAAGAAGATATCAGAAAGTCCGGTCTGAAGCCGATTCTCGTATCCGGATAAGGAACAGATCATAAAAAAGGCCTTCGGAAATTTCCTGCGGGGCGTTTCCGAAGGCCTTTTTGCTTTTACTGAACAGTTTCTGTTTTTGTGTGATCGATCGGGCTGTCTGTTCAGATCAGCCCGGTCAGTCTGTATTTCTGCATTTCCGACAGTCATTCATTTGCCGAAGATGCTTTTGATCCTGTCGATGATCTTTTCGAAGAAGCCGCCTTTTTCAACGGTCAGGATCCGGATGTCTTCAGGGATCGTCGTGACGCTTTCATCGTTGATGTAAACGTTCACATAGGCGGTTCCCGTATGGGCCGGTCTGAAGGTGTCAGTGAAAGTCACCGTCTCACCGGATGCGATCGTTTTTATCGTGGTCTTGTCGTAGACGGTTCCTTTTTCGTCTTCGACGACGACGCGCACGGCGGCCGTTCCGTCGACGACGCCGGTGTTTTTGACACTGAAGGACAGTTTCGACCTGATACCTGTCTTCGGGGTGCCTGTCACTTTGAAATCGGACGCATCGAATTCTGCGGCTTTTTCTTTGACGGTGATCTGTGTCGTGTAGTCCGTATAGCCGTCTGCAGAGATCTCGGCGCTGTAATTGCCGGGGCTGCCCATCATGAAGCGTGCCTGGCCTGAGCTGTCGGTACGGCGGACATCGCCGCTGACATTGACGGAGGCATCAGAGACCGCTCTGCTGTTCTCGCTGTCGACGACGGTGATGATGAATTCTTCACCCGCAAACGGTCTGTTCGGCGAGACGCTGACAGTCATCGTTTTCCGGTCACTCCGGACGGTCAGATCTGCGGTCGCTTTTCTGTACCCGCTCTTTGTTCCCGTCACCTTGAAGGTTCCGGCATCGGTCGGCGTGTAAGTGAGCGTTCCGCCGCTGCCGGTCGTTCCGATCGACGTGTCATTGATTTTGACGATCACGCCTGAAACATTCACGCTGCCGCTTCTGGCGGTGACCGTTGTCGTGTCTCCGACATTAACGGTCGAC
>JAGAEB010000036.1 GCA_017613335.1 Methanosarcinaceae archaeon | reverse complement strand
CGGTCGAGTTTCCATTTTGTGACATAATTACGGCCGGTAACGGAATTTTCGAGTTCTGAATCTGCCGTGTATCCGAAGCGGTATTCCGTTCCGTTTTTGATAAGGACTTTCCAGTATTCGCCGTATGTGTTTTCATTGCTTCCCGTGACTTTTCTGATACTCATGTAATTTTCAATCTCGGTGTGATAACGTCCGTCAGTTGCATTATAGACCAGGTCATATGACTGTCCGTTGAAAAAGAGTCTGAATCTGTCGTCTGACATGTTTTCGGGCGTGTAATAAATATCGCGGAGAATGTAAAAATCGTTCATCGACCAGCCGTCGCCGAGCCAGCCGTAAACACCGCCGGCGGACTGGCTGTTGTAGATCAGTGAGACTTCGGGTCTGAGGCCTGCGATACCGTCAGGCATTCTGATCGGATAAGTGTAGACGGCCGCACCTGTGAAAAGGCCTGTCATGTAGGCTTCGTCTGTTGAAAACGGTTCTGCGTTTTTAAAAGAGGTGAGTTCATGAATGTTTATTTCAGGATCGGTTTCGGAACCCTTTGATCCTTCGGGATCCTTATTTTCTTTTTCGTCATCTGATTGCGTCTCATCGGACTCGTTTTCGGAGCTGTCTTCTGAAAGGGAATCTGATGAAGCGTCTGAAGGATCTGATCTTTCTTCAGAAAGGTTCGATGATCCCGATTCCGGATTTCCGGGAGCGGGATCATTCGGAGAGCCTGTGTTTTGGGAATTGTCTGAAACAGTGCCGGCAGAAGAACCCGAATCAGAAATTTCAGAAGCCGCAGCAGAAGCAAATGTTGACGTGATGATCATCAGTGAAATGATCAGAACAAAAAAAGAGCGGACAGTTGCGCCTGATACAGGCGGGCATCTGAATAAAGCTTTATTGATATTTGTTATTGCGGTTTTGTCGCATTTTTCATGATAGGTCACAATCAACCGAAACGAATCGACACATATAAATGTTTTTATTTTATATCGTATCGTAACACTTATTTCGGGGAGGTGTCTTTTCAGCCCGGGTCATAAAACCGATTGGTGAATACAAAAATATGTATAAAATATGCATGGTTCCATAATCGCCGGACAAAAAAGCGGCTGCAGTACAGAACACCGGCTCAATCGTCATGAATCCCTTGCGTCAGTTTTATCTTTTATATCTTCCATTTTACGCCTGTTTTTGTTTATTCGGATGAATTCCGGAGGTTTCATATGACTCAGAAAATCTATGAAGACGACTCTTATCTCTATGAATTTACGGCGACGGTCGTTTCCTGCCGCGAGGTTTCTTCCGGGCTGTTTGATATTGAACTTGACAGAACGGCTTTTTTCCCGGAAGGCGGCGGGCAGTACGCAGATAAAGGAACGATCAACGGTCTTGATGTCATCACCGTTTCCGAAAAAGATGATGTCATTCTCCACCGCGTCTGTGAACCGATTCCGGCAGGAACGGCTGTCTCCGGAATCGTCGACCGGGAAATGAGATTCCTCCGGATGCAGAACCATACGGGAGAACATCTGGTCTCCGGCATCATCCATTCAGAATTCGGCTACAACAACGTCGGCTTCAATTTTGATGATAAAAAAGTCACGCTCATCGTCGACGGTCCGCTCACGGACGAACAGATCACGGACATAGAGAACAAGGCAAATGAAGCCGTTTTCAGAAACGCGGCCGTCACGGCTTATTATCCTGACGCCGAAACGCTTGCTTCTCTTGATTACCGCAGCAAGCTGGAAAACATTCAGAACGTCCGGATCGTCAACATTGAGGGATACGACACATGCGCCTGCTGCGCGCCGCACCTGAAAGGGACCGCCGAGATCGGCCTGATCAAGATCATCGGCAGAGCTTCCGACAGAGGCGGCACCCGTCTTCTGATCGTCTGCGGCCGTCTCGCGCTTGAAGATTATCAGAACAAACACAAAGCCGTCAGGGATATCATGGCCGCCCTCGCCGTCAAAGAAGAAGAAACGGCCGCCGCCGTGAAGAAAATGAGCGCGGATCTTCTTGAAGAACGCAAAAGAAATTCGGATCTCCTCTGCCGGATGGCCGCCATGCAGCTCAGAACGCCTGAAAGATCCGCAGGCGGCATCCTCTATGCCTTCACGGACGGCGCCGGCTGCAACGAACTGATCACATGTCTCAACGACATGACCGTCGAGTCCGGCGTGACATGCCTTCTCCTCTCCGGAAACGATGAAAAAGGTTATTTCTTCGTCATGTCCAACAAAGACGCATCCCTCAGACAGGACTGGGACAAAATCTCCTCAGCCGTTAAGATCAACGGCGGCGGCGACGATCATTTCAGACAGGGAAAATGCAGAAGCACGAAAGAAGAGATCCTGAGCGCCCTGAATAAAACAGACTGATACGGCCGGAAAAAACAGAGCATCCGCCGAAACATCAGAACGACAGGATTTCAGAAACGTCCGGTCTCAGAATCAAAAACAACATTCTTTCAAAAACAACAGAGATCTCATAATCAAAAACAACACTCTTTCAAAAACAACAGAGATCTCAGAAACGTCAGATCTCAAACAGCATCGATTTCAAACCTATTTCCTGATTTACGCGGTAATCTGCATAAACCATAATTCCGCAAATCATCCCAGAAGAGACTTCCCCTGTTCTACCGGGAACATAAGATTGGCGGGGT
>JAGAEB010000035.1 GCA_017613335.1 Methanosarcinaceae archaeon | reverse complement strand
TTTTTCATTTATTTCTGACTGTTTTTCATTTATTTCTGACTGTTTTTCATTTATTTCTGACTGTTTTTCATTTATTTCTGACTGTTTTTCATTTTATTTCTCTGACTGTTTTTCATTTTCTTTCTCTGAATGTTTTTCATTGCTTTTTCCTGATTGTCTTTCATTTTATTTCTCTGACTGTTTTTCATTGCTTTTTCCTGATTGTCTTTCATTGGCCTTCAGGACTGTTTTTCATTGGCCTTCAGGACTGTTTTTCATTCCCCCTGATCGTTTCTCATTGTGTATTCCTCTTCCGGATGGTGATGATCCTGAAAATGTGCCTTCGGGTTTTCCGGACAAATAAAAAACGTGAATCAGGCGGGATCCGACAATGAAATAATGATCTCAGGCGGGCGGAGAACGAAAAAAAAGACGTTTTCCGGCAGATCCGGAAAAACGCATCAACAGATGGTTTCAGACAAAGAAAAAAAGGCGTTTTCCGGCAGATCCCGGAAAAACGCATCAAAGGAGGGTTTCAGACGGTCGGAGAACGAAAAAAGGCGCTTCTCCGGGAGATCCCGGAAAAACGCCGTTCGGAATGATTTCATCTTTCTTTTTTCTGTTTTCCGGGGCTCAGATAAGGCCCTGTGCCATCATGGCATCTGCAACTTTCAGGAAACCTGCGATGTTGGCGCCGACAACGAGGTTGTCTTTGAAGCCGTATTCTTCAGCAGCTTTCTTGGAGTTGTTGTAGATGTTGATCATGATCGCGTGGAGACGGGAGTCGACTTCTTCGGCCGTCCAGGAGAGTCTGGCGGAGTTCTGGCACATCTCAAGACCGGAGCAGGCAACACCGCCGGCGTTCACGGCTTTTGCCGGACCGAAGTAGACGCCGCTTTCCTGGAAGTAGGCGATGGCATCGAGCGTGCACGGCATGTTGGCGCATTCTGCGACATATTTGGCGCCGCCGGCGACGAGCATCTTTGCATCGTCGAGATCGAGTTCGGACTGAGTGGCGCACGGCAGGACGATGTCGACCTTGTGGTCTTTGGCGACATCCCAGACGGTCTGGTTGCCTTCGACATAGACAGCTTTCGGGTGGGAGGCGACGTATTCTTTGATTCTCTTTCTTTCGACTTCCTTGATCTGCTTGACAGCCGGGACATCAATGCCGTCCATATCGATGATATAGCCGTTTGAGTCACTGCAGGTGATGACTTTTGCGCCGAGCGCTTCTGCCTTTTCCATGGCGTAGATCGCGACGTTGCCGGATCCGGAAACGACGACGGTCTTTCCTTCGATCGTCTCGCCTTTGTCTTTGAGCATCTCGGAAAGGTAATAGACGGCACCGTAGCCGGTCGCCGGCGTTCTGATCAGGCTTCCGCCGTAGGAGAGGCCTTTTCCGGTAAGAACACCCTGCTGGCTGACACTGCCGAGTTTTCTGTACATACCGTAGAGGTAGCCGATCTCGCGGCCGCCGACACCGATGTCACCGGCCGGGACATCCACATCCGGACCGATGTATTTGCGGAGTTCTTCCATGAATGCCTGGCAGAATCTCATGACTTCCGCATCGGATTTTCCCTTCGGGTCAAAGTCGGAACCGCCTTTGCCGCCGCCCATCGGGAGCGTGGTCAGGGAGTTCTTGAAGATCTGCTCGAAACCGAGGAATTTGATGATGCTGGCATTGACGGACGGGTGGAAACGGAGACCGCCTTTGTACGGGCCGATGGCGCCGTTGTACTGAACTCTGAAGCCTCTGTTCACATGGACTTTTCCGGCATCGTCAGTCCACGGCACTCTGAAGGTGATCATTCTTTCCGGCTCGACGATCCTCTCAAGGATGGCTGCTTCTGCGTATTCCGGGTGTTTTTCGATGACCGGGATGAGCGTCGTCAGGACTTCCTTGACAGCGTTGTAGAATTCAGGCTCGTTTGCATTTCTTTTCTCGACATCTGCGAGAACTTTGTCAACGTAAGCTTTTGCATCCATTGTAAAAACCTCTGAATGGTTTACATATTCACATTTTTACACAATTGCATTTTCACACGATTGCATTTTCGCATTATGCGGTCTCATGACCTGAAAAACCCGTTCGGGAATCCTGCCGCCTGACCGATATGCCGTTTTTCACAGATCAGGAAGACCCGGAAAGGCCGAAAAGACCTGTCAGATTATTGTCATCCGCCGGTGTGCGGAGAGAATGAAGAATACACGATATATAAACCTAATCCATCTCCGAATCGGTTAACAATAACAAACAGGTTTACAATCAATCCCGGACCTGTTCTTTCAATTGTTTCCGCAACTGTTTTTCAACTGCTTCTGCAACTGTTTCTTTTTTGAATGACCGGCGATCTTCCGGCCGGTTTCACCGGAAACTTTTTTCTTTCGCCGTCGACACAAAAAAAGAGGAAATGATCTCATCATTTATTACTTTTTTGTTTTTTCGGGAATCCTGAATCTTATCTGAAACGTCTCATTCCCCTCTTTTCATGAACAGCACGGCGATCTTTCCCGGCAGCATCTGTCCTTCCGTCATTTCCCGGGGTGACATTTCTTTATCTCAGCTTTTCCCGTGTGACATTTCTTTATCTCAGCTTTTCCCGTGTGACAATTCTTTATCTCAGCTTTTCCCGTGTGACAATTCTTTATCTCAGCTTCTCCCGTATGATGTTTCTTCTGCCGTCGGTTTTTCTGCCGGCCTTGGATCTTATGAGTTGTTTTCTGCCGGTCCCGGTCTGTCCGTCTCTTCTTTTTCAGTATCCTTCTTCTGTTTTATCCTGTGCCTTCTTGCCGGCTGGCTTCTCGGGATCGTCACCGGAACGATCCCCGGGATCCATGTCAACACGATATCGGCTGTCCTTGTTTCCGTTTCGCCTTTCCTGGTATCTTCAGGCGTTCCGCTTCCGGCTGTCTGTCTGGTCATCCTCGCCTGCGCCGTTTCAAACACGTTCCACAACATCATCCCGGCGATATTCCTCGGCGTTCCGGGGGAAGACACCGCTTTTGCCGTGATGCCCGGACATCGTCTTCTCATGTCCGGAAAAGGCCTCCGCGCGCTCAGGCTTTCAGCCGCGGGCAGTGTCGGATCCGTTCTCCTCTCTCCTTTTATAATGATCCCGCTTGCGGTTTTTCTCTATTGCGGATACGGCTTTTTCTCTCAGTATCTCGGCTATGTCCTGCTCGCTCTCTCCCTTCTCATCATCCTGACAGAGCCGACCCTGAAACAGAAAATCTCCTGCGCATTCATTTTCACGGCCGCCGGCTTTTTCGGATATGCTGCTCTCAACGGCCCCGAAAACCTGTTCCCTGGATCATCCGTTCTCCTGCCTCTTTTAAGCGGCCTTTTCGGATCTTCACAGATCCTGCTGAGCCTCCTCACCGACCCGGCTGAGCTTCCCGAAAAACAGCATCCGGACGGATCATCCCTTTCAGGGATCCTGAAACCGCTCTTTCACGGCACATTTTTCGGCGCCTTCGTGTCATGGATCCCCGGGATATCATCTTCGGTCGCCGCCGTTCTCTCCGGACTTTTCATCGAGACCGGACCTGAAGAAGAACAGGACCGCGATCCCGGTCTTCCGGCTGAAGATCACGGAAGCAGACATGAGACCTTCACATACAACGGAAAAGAATACGTCCTTCCCGCGCCCGGATATGACGACATCAGTGAAAAGCAGGCAGAAGACTACATCGTCTCCGTCTCTGCGATCAATACGGCCAACACCGTCTTCGGCATAACGGCCTATTTCATCATCCGCAGATCAAGGAGCGGCGCCGTCTCCGCGATCGATGAACTCCTGACAGCCGGCGGCATCGACATCGGAAATACGGACGCATCCGGCCTTTTTTCCCTCTTCGTCATCTTCTTTGTCACGGTCATCGCCTGTTCATTCCTGTCATATTTCTCGACGATACGCCTCGGAAACCTCATACACCGCTTTATGGCGCACATCCGTTACAGAATGCTCTCCGTCATCGTCCTGATCTTCCTCTGTGCCGTCGTTTTTGCTCTTTCCGGACTGCCCGGGATCTTTCTTTTCATCATCTCAACGATCTTCGGACTGCTTCCCCCGTATTTCCGCGTCAGAAAAGCATGCCTGATGAGCGTGATCATCATTCCTGTCATGATTTATTTCCTGCGATCACAGGCAAGGATCCCCTGCATCTCACTACTGACTTCTGATCGTGATTTTTGTTTCACGACTGTGTTTCACGACAGTGTTTCACACTGTGTTTCACGACAGTGTTTCACACTGTGTTTCAC
>JAGAEB010000034.1 GCA_017613335.1 Methanosarcinaceae archaeon | reverse complement strand
TCCATCCGGCGGATTCCGCAGCCGCCTTTCCGGTCCGTCATAAAACATTTATTATCCAATAACCGCCTCTGTTATGCCCGTGATCATTTTGGCAATGTCTGAAAACAAATCTCCGGATTCTCTTTCGGATTCTCTCCCGGATTCTCTTCCGAATTCTCTCCCGAATTCTCTTTCGGACTCTTTTCCGGAAAAATCCGGAAAACCCGTTGAAATTTATCATATGCCCGGACTGACGGTTTTTTCAGATATCGTTTCCGGAAAGATCCGTTTATCCTCGAAAGGGATCCTGAAACCGGTCGCTGTGCCTGTCCTGAAAATGATGAACGGCCGTTTTAAAGAAGAAAAACCGGCGCTCGTCACGGATTCATGCATTTATCCGTCAGCGTGGCTGCCGCCGGTCCCGGGGCCGGTTTTCACACGCCTCATGAAAGCCGAGATCAGATGCGCCTCGGGGCATTTCGTGCCGGAGACCGTTTCCTTCGAAGTGACGCGGAAACACAATCCGAACTGCGCGCCCGGTCCGGAGCCGGACGCTGACATGATCAGACACGGCATCGATCAGGCGCTTGAAGAAGGCGCCGTCGTCATCACTTTCACGGAAGGCGACCCGCT
Organism: Methanosarcinaceae archaeon; assembly: GCA_017613335.1. GTDB lineage: Archaea > Halobacteriota > Methanosarcinia > Methanosarcinales > Methanosarcinaceae > Methanofrustulum. The sequence continues at coordinate 9,272 of JAGAEB010000034.1, read as the reverse complement.
CCTTTCGGCCGACATCGTCGATCTCGTTTCCTATGTCGACAAATCAAAAGCCGTCGTCATGTGTTATACATGGGGACTCGATATATCACCTGAAAAGATGAAACAGCTCAAAGAAGCAGGTCTCCAGACGCTCCTCGTCAGTCTCTATTCCACCGACCCATCCGTCCACGACAGAAAAAGAGGCATCCCGGGCGCCTTTGAAAAAGCTGTCAGCGCCATCCGCGCGGGACTGGACGCGGGTCTTCTCGTCACGGTCGCAACGCACGTCGACAAAGACAAAGTCCCCGAACTGGCCGGCCTTTACGAATTCGCGGCCGGACTCGGCGTTCACGAATTCTCCGTCTGGGAATCGATTCCCGGACCCGACGGGCAGGCAAGAATGGACGACGACGGCCGCCGGACGATCCTTGAATTTTACAGAAGAACGAACGCCGACCCCGATCCGTCCCGCCCCCGCATTTTCTCGAACACGTTCTTCGAAGGCGAAATGTTCGGCTACATGGCAGGCAGGCGCTGGGCGCACATCGACGTCGACGGGAACGTCCACCCGGACCCCTACATTCCGCTGACTTACGGCAACATCACAAAAGAAGACCTTTCCGTCTGCCTCAGAAGAATGCAGAAAGAAAAAATCTTCCGGACGAAAAGAAAAGAACACCCGAACGCAGACCCGGAATACGCCGCCAGGATCCGGGATTTCCTGAAAGACAACGGGCGCACAGAGTGATCCTCATGGAAAATATTCCCGGAAACAAAGATCCGCGCCTGCGCGACCTTCTTGTCACGAAAGACGACATGATATTTGCCGTCTGCGACTATTTCCACCCCGAAGAAGGCATCCGCGCCGTTCTCCGCTATCTGCCCGACCCGGAAGGAAACCGTACCCGCAGACAGGACGGAAAAAGATTCCGGAAAATGTCGTTTGATGAAGGCATGGCCTACATGAAAAAACACCACCCGGAAATGACGGCCGACGTGCCGCTCGTCCCGCGCGACGCGATCGCCGAAGTCATCCGCCCCGACGGGACCGTCAGAAAGATCCTGAACGGAGAGATCGTCCACGACAGAGCCCTTGCGGTCATTACTGCTTTCAGAGACGCCGGCCTCGACACATCCTCCATGGGCATTACCGGATCGATCGCCGCCGGCCTCAACGATGAAACATCGGACATCGATTTTCTCGTTTACGGACGCGACTGGTACAAAGCGCGCGATATCCTCAACGGCCCGGGCGGCCTGAAAGACAAAAACATCAAAGGTATCCGCGAACTGAATGAAGACGTCTGGCGGAAAGTGTATGAGAAAAGGAAATCGCCCATGACATTCGACTTATTCATGAAACATGAGATCCGCAAAGGAAACCGCGGCATGATCGGAAAAGACGGATCCGGTGACAACGTTACTTATTTCGATCTTCTCTTCGTCCGGTCCTATGACATGATCGGCGAAAGACCGAAGCGCGGAAAAGATATCGGTATCGCGGAGACCGAAGCCGTCGTCACCGACGACACATTTGCTTTCGACAGCCCCGCGATCTTCCGCATCAGACCGGAAACAGTCACGGTCAGCGGGAAATCTTTTACCGTCTCTGAGATCTTCTCCTACACGCACACTTATGCCGGACAGGCATCGGCCGGGGAGAAAATAAAAGCCTGCGGCATCCTTGAAGACCTCGGCGAAACAGCAAGGATCGTCATCGGCACCAAAAGAGAACCGGAAAACGAATGGATCCGTTCCCTCGACATATGATCCCGGTAAATTTCATCTTCTCATCTCCCATTTATGATCTGTCTCCACGGAGGAAAAACATGGACATTCAGGACGTTCTTGAAAAATACAAAAACGGCGAACTGACGATTGAAGAGGCTTCTGAAAATATACACTCTCTCGGATTTCTGGCGGTCTCGGATATCGCCAAGATCGATACGGCCCGGTGCCGCAGAACAGGCGTTCCTGAGGCGATCCTTGCCGAAGGAAAAGAAGACGACGACCTGATCATGATCCTCAAAGCGCACGCCGCCGCCGGAAAACGCTCCCTCGTGACGAGAGTCAGCCGCACGCAGTATGAAAAGATCACGGCAGCATTTTCGCCGGAACAGATCGAAGCCGGCCGCTACGGCACAACGATCGTCGTCCACAACGGCAGGATGACACCGGATACGATCCGGAAAACAGGCGGCGTCGTTGCCGTCATTTCGGCGGGAACGGCAGATATAAGAATCGCCGAAGAAGCCTGCATGACCGCCCGGGAGATGGGCTGTGAGACAGTCGAGATCTATGATGTCGGCGTTGCCGGCTACCACCGTCTGATCCTTGAGATGCATAAACTCGAAGAAGCAGAACCGGATGCGATCGTCGTTGCCGCCGGCCGCGAAGGAACGCTTCCGACGGTCGTTGCGGGCATCATCGATGCGCCGGTGATCGGCCTTCCGGTCTCGACAGGGTACGGTGCCGGCGCCGGCGGAAAAGCGGCGCTTTATGCGATGCTCCAGTCCTGCTCCGTGATCTCGGTCGTCAACATCGACGCCGGCTTTACGGCCGGCGCCTGCGCCGCAGGCATTGCGAACAGAGCCGCCGCCGCCCGGAGATCCGCCGGGAAACCGGCATAAGGATCAAAAAAAAATCAGAAAACGAATGATGATTATGACGCAGAGAACTCTTTTTATCGAACCTTTTTCAGGCGCTTCCGGTGACATGATCATCGGCTCTCTCATCGATCTCGGCGCAGATGCCGACCTGATCCGCAGATACGCCGAGCGCTGCGCGGATGTGAAATTCAGTATGCGCCGTATCGAAAGATCCGGTATTTCCGCAACGGACATCTGTTTTGAAGAACGCTCCGGGAACAATGAAAGACATCTGAATGAGATCATCGCGGCTGTCAGAGCGGCCGGACTGCCTGCTGAGATCGAAAATGATGCCGCGGAAGTTTTCGGGATCATCGCCCGGGCGGAATCGAAAGTCCATCACACAGACATTGATCATCTCCATTTTCATGAAACCGGGCAGGATGATGCGATCGCAGACATCATCGGCTGCTGCACGGCTTTTTACGATCTTTTCACGAACAAATATCCGAAGCTGCATCTCAGTTCCGTCCGCTGCCTCCCGGTCAACGTCGGCGGCGGGACCGTCCACTGCATGCACGGAGAACTGCCGGTCCCGGCGCCGGCCGTCCTTGAGATCCTCAAAGAAAGCGGCCTTCCGTATTACAGCAGAGGCGACCGCGAGCTCCTGACACCGACAGGCGCCGCCGTTCTGGCTTATTTCACGAAAAAGTACGGATCCGGAACGGTATCCGGCAGCGGTCAGACGCCAGAAAAAGTGATCGCAGTCGGCTACGGCTCAGGCAAAGCGGAAACGAAGTCCCCGAATGTTCTGAGGACTTCCGTCCTTGAAACCGCCGGAACGCCTGAACTGTTCGCCAAAGATGAGATCGAGATCCTGGAAACGAACGTCGACGACGTGACAGGCGAAGTCATCGGAAACCTGATCGAAAGCCTCATGAAAAACGGCGCCAGAGACGCCGCAGTCATTCCTCTGACGATGAAAAAAGGAAGACCCGGCCAGATGATCCGGGTCGTCTGCAAAGGCTCTGATTCCCAAAGACTCGCCGAACAGATCATCCGCGAGACCGGCACGCTCGGCGTCCGCGTCATCCCGACGAAACACCGCATCACCGTCGAACGCGAGATCGCCGAAACGGAAATCTCCGTTGCCGGAAAACAGTTCCGGATCCCGGTCAAGATCGCCAGGCTTTCCGACGGATCCGTCATCCACGTCTCCGCCGAATATGAAAACTGCCGCACCGCTGCCGCAGAATCCGGGATCCCGCTCAGAGACGTCATAAGGATCGCGGAAGAAGAAGCGAACAGGATATACAAAAAATACTGAATAGGTGAAAACCAACGTCACTGAAAAGAATTAACAAATAAAAATTAAATTATCAAATAAAAAAGAACAAAAGCCCGCTTCTGATCATCCGAAACGGGCTTTTTACTACAGGATTATCTGTTTTTCAGATCTTTCGCTTATTTCCGTTTTTCAGATCTTTCGTTGTCTTTTATGTCGTGAGTTCCTGTTTTTTCATTCCTGCTCCATGCTCATCTCGACAAGGTCGATGAGATCGATGACCGGCACGTCTCCGCCGGCGTCTCTGAGGTTTCTTTCACAGAGCGGACAGGTCGTTACGATATATTCCGCGCCTTCCGGGACGTCTTCGAATCTCTTCCGGGCCATGGCCAGGGAAAGTTCATTGAAACCGGCGCGGACACCGCCGCCGCCGCCGCAGCATCTGGACTGGTCTCTGCTCCTGGCCATTTCTTTAAGATTGCATATCGCGCTGATGACGTCTCTGGGTTCGTCGTAGATCTTGTTGTGACGGCCCTGGTGGCAGGGATCATGATATGTGACGGTCAGATCAAGCGGCTTTAAACCCATGGCTTTGAGCTCATCAAGATGCGCGGCCAGGAATTCGGAAACGGTGATCACGCGGATGCCGGCGTTGCCGTAATTGTTTTTAAGCGTGTTGTAACAGCCGGCGCATCCGGCAATAACGGTATGCGCGCCTGCTTTTCTGATCTGTTCGAGATTGTGGTCGATAAATTCATCCGCCTCAAAGCCGATCCTGAGGAGCGGCGATCCGCAGCAGACCTCATCTTCGAGGAGGCCGACACCGAATCTGCTGAGGAGCCGGAAGATCTTCCGGGCGTTTTCGACAAATCTGTAAGAATCGAGACAGCCGACGAAATAGACGTATTCCGCTTTTTCCGGAATTCCTGCTTTCAGATCATCCGGGATCCAGGCGCGGCGGTCGCCGCTTTCGCCGAGGGTGTTGCCGTATTTCGTCACGGTCTCATGGATCTTTTTCTGTGTCGGCGTCATATAACCCTGTTTCACAAGACCGTTCCTCATCCCTTCCATCAGGACCGGGGGATTTGCGCCTGCCGGACATTTGACGGCGCAGTAGCCGCAGGTCGTACAGGAATTGAGGCTGTTGAACACGCCTTCATCGGGCGTCAGTCCCTCATAAACGCTTCTTGCGACAAGGATGCGCCCGCGGGTGTTGCGGGATTCCCAGCCGTCCGCGTCAAAAACAGGGCAGACGGAGCGGCATGTACCGCAGCTCACACAGCGGTAAAGGTCGCGCTGATCCACACGGGCGAACTTCTCTTTGCCGGCTTCCATATTTTCAAACTTCATTCTTTTCTCTCCTGGCTTCTGTCCTTATTTTCCCGTTCTTCTTTGTTTCTTCCTTCAGAGTCCCAGCTTTCCCGGGTTGAAAATGCCTTTCGGATCAAGAGATTTTTTGATCAGGCGCATGACATCGAAAGCATGGCCGCACTGGGCGGCCAGATATTCGCCGCGGGCGGCGCCGATGCCGTGTTCGGAACTGACGGTCCCGCCGAGAGAGACGGCGGCGAGGTGGAGTCTGTCAGCGGATTCTTCGAGTTTTTTCCAGGATTCCGGGTCAAGAACGTCGATGAACTGCCCGACGTGAACGGTGCCGTCGCCGACATGTCCGTAGATCATGGGCTGAAGACCGAGATCGCCGGTGATCTCATAGACCTTCTCGATCATTTCCGGGAGTTTTCTGATCGGAACGCCGAGATCTTCGCCGAGATAGATCCTCGTTTTGGTATTGTCAAGTTTTGATACAGCGGCGCCGAGGAGTTTTCTCGCATCCCAGACAGCCTGCATCTCGTCCGGATCATCGATGATAAGGACGGAGGAGGAAATCTCCGCAACAGCGCCGGCGATCAGTTCCGCCGATTCATTGACGGCGTTTTCACTGCCGTCGACTTCAAAGATGATGACATCGCCGTCTTTCGGGAGAATGACGTCCGGGTCGAGCTTCAGGAGGACTTTGATGGACGTCCGGTCGAGGATCTCGCAGGCCGACGGCATGACGCCGGCCGCAAAAACAAGGGAGACCGATCTTCCGGCCGCTTCCGGCGTCGGGAACGAGACCATGACGAGTTTCCGGCATTTCGGAAGAGCCGAGATCTTAAGAACGGCTTTCGTGATGATGCCCAGCGTTCCTTCCGATCCGACGAAAAGTCTTGAAAGGTCATATCCGGAAGACGTTTTGAGACAGCGGTTTCCTGTATGGATGACCGAGCCGTCGGCAAGGACGACTTCAAGATCGAGAACGTAATTTTTGGTCGTTCCGTATTTGACGCATCTCATGCCGCTCGCGTTGTTGGCGATCTGGCCGCCGACGGTGCACATGGCGGAACTTCCCGGATTGGGCGGGAAAAAAAAGCCGTACGGCTTTAACGCCTGATTGAGACGATCCTGGATCACGCCGGGCTCCGTCACGACCTGAAGATCGGCAATGTCGATCTCAAGAATATGGTTCATGTGCGACATATCGAGGACGATCCCGCCTCTGACAGGAACGGCGCCGCCGGCAAGACCCGTTCCCGCGCCTCTGGGCGTCACCGGGACTTCATATTCTCCGGCCAGTTTCACGATCCGGGAAACTTCTTCTGTCGATTCCGGCAGAACGACGAAGTCCGGAAGACCTTTCACCTGAGAAGCATCGCCGCTGTAACAGCACAGCTCCGCCTGATTTCTCCTGACACGGCCGGGCGCCGCTTCTTCCAGTTTTTCATATAATCCGATCAAATCTGTCATGGTAAATACCTGATAACGGCAGAGATCAGGCGTTCCTGATCCGGACAGCCTTCATTTTCCGGACACCCCGGAAATCCCTCGTCCTGAAAATCTGCCTTTCTGAATTATGAGACCGATTCAAACAATTTTGATATAAATAAATTCTCTCCGGACACCGAACGGCCGCCGGTCTGCCCGGGAAAGGCCGGGCAGGCGCTCCTGTCACAGATTTAAAATAGTAGTTATGGGATAATTACTGTTTCAACATTTTATTATCAAAAACGTGCCGATAATAACGCATCGTTCAAAACGGAATAACAAGATAATTAAACGCGGTGACTGTGATGAGCTCTCTGATCGATATTGTTGAACTTCTGATGACGGCGGAGATTTATAATACGCAGGACAGCCTGGTCTCGAATGATCTACCGGCGGGCATCCGCAGAGCCTTCTGGAATCCGAAGGTCCGGGATGTGCCCAAACCTGTCCGCATTACAGATAAAAAACTGAAAGAAATATTCGGCATCGACGACCCGGAAAAAGCTGTCCGTGTCAACGGCATCAAATTCGGATATATCATCATCGACGCCAATCTCGGGACGGTGCGGCTGACCGGCGGCGGCCTTGACTCATGTGCCGAATGGTTTGAAAAACAGGAAGGCGCAGCCGACCGGATCGCCGCAAATCCTGTCCTGTCCTATTATTACGGCACCGTCCTCAGACGCACCGGCAGCGGCTATGATTATGAAAAAGCCAAGGCCGCCAATCCGCCGAAAGAATCGACGAAGGAATGGGTCGCCTCGATCGTCCGGGAACTCGAAGACGAAAAAGGCGGCGGCAAAGAATGGCTGAAGCTGGCCTACATCAAAGCCCCCGAAGAAGTGCGCGAATCAGAAGACGATCTGATCCTGACGGAACACCAGAAAAACGAGCTTAAGAAGATCCGCCTGGCCATTCAGAACAAGGAACACTTAAAAGAGATCGGCCTTTACGATATCGGCAAGATCCTTTTCGTCGGCCCGCCCGGAACCGGAAAGACGTCCGTCGCCAGAGCGCTCTCAAGATCGCTCTCCGTGCCGATCATCGAAGTCAGGCTTTCCATGATCACGGATCAGTATCTCGGCGAAACGTCCAAAAACATCGACCGCGTTTTCGCGCTCGCCAAAAGATTCAACCCGTGCATCATGTTCATCGATGAGATCGATTTCATGGCCATGTCCCGCAGCAATTCCGAAGACCACGCCGCCATCCGCCAGGCCGTCAACACGCTCCTCAAAGCCATCGACGATACGAATCTCGTCGAACACGGCGTTCTCCTGATCGGCGCCACCAATCACACGAAACATCTGGATGAAGCCGTCTGGCGGCGTTTCGACGAGATCGTCGACTTCCCGGTCCCGGACGAGCGCATGAGAAAAGACATCCTCGACATCGTCACCAAAAAGATCTCCGGGAATTACGACACCGGAGAGATCGCCCAAAAAACAGAAGGCTATACGGGATCCGATCTGAGGATCATCGTCCGCGAAGCCGTCCTGAGCGCTCTTCTGGAAAACAGATATGAACTGACGCAGGATGACCTTCTCAAAGCCGTCGGATCCTTCAGCAAAAGAGCGGGCATCAAGAGCGCTGATTATCTCAGCAGGTACTGACAACAGACTTTCCGGAATCGGGGGAAATCCTTATGAAGATCACATTACTGGGCACAGGCGATGCGCCGGGAACACCTGTCATCGGCTGCGGCTGTCCTGCCTGCCGTGATGCAGCCGCGGGCGGAAAAAGCAGAAGGACGCGTTTTTCCGTCCTCGCGGAAAACGATTATACAAACGCTGCCGGGGAAACCGTTCACGGCCGGATCCTGATCGACACGAGCCCGGATATGCGCATCCAGCTCCTGAAGCAGAAACTGACGCCGCGCGACGTTCTCAACCCGGACGGAAATATTTCCCCATCCGTCATCGACGGTATCGTCTGGACACATCCGCATCTCGATCATTTCGGCGGTTTCGGAGAATTCTACCGGGTCCAGTACCGCCTCGACGTCTACGGCATCCCGGAAACGGTCGATTCGATCGGCCGCGTCTTCCATTATCTCTCCGCTGTGAAACATTATCAGGAATTCGGAAAGAGCTTTTCATTGATCGGGCTTGATTTCACGCTTTTCGAAGTACACCACGATCCGATCGAAAAACCGGCCGGCGTCATCATCTCGGACGGCATCCGCAAGATCGTCATCAGCGGCGACACCGACACGAAGATCCCCGAAGAAAGCCTGGCGCTCATGGCCGACCCCGATCTTTTCATCGTTGACGCGATCGTTCCGAAAGATCCGAAATTCGTCAACATCAAAAAACACCTGAACGCCGACGAAGCCGCAGAACTCGCTGCGAAGATCCGTTCAAAAAAGACATATTTCACGCATCTGAGCCATTATTACCCGCCGCATGACGAAGCCTCATCCATCTTCCCGCTGGCGTGGGACGGCCTGTCTTTCGAATTCGACCGACGATATCTGTCACCGGTGCCTTCATTGATGCTGCTGTTTGATGCTGATGTTTGGTTCCGCCGTTTGGTGCTGCTGTTTGATGTTGCTGTTTGGTGCTGCTGTTTGGTGCTGCTGTTTGGTGCTGCTGTTTGGTGCTGCTGTTTGGTGC
>JAGAEB010000033.1 GCA_017613335.1 Methanosarcinaceae archaeon | reverse complement strand
CACCGGCGCTTCACAGTTGTCACACCTGCACTTCACAGTTGTCACAACTGCACTTCACTGTTTTCACACCGGCGCTTCACAGTTATCACACCTGCACTTCACAGTTGTCACAACTGCACTTCACTGTTTTCACACCGGCGCTTCACAGTTATCACACCTGCACTTCACAGTTGTCACAACTGCACTTTCACAGTTGTCACGCCGGCACTTTCACAGTTGTCACACAGGCACTTTCACAGTTGTCACACAGGCACTTTCACAGTTGTCACACAGGCGCTTTCACAGTTGTCACAACTGAACTTTACTGTTTTCACACATGCACTTCACAGTTGTCATACCTGCACTTTCACAGTTGTCACAACTGCAGTTTCTGAAATTTCCGAAGATTCCTGTGACAGACCGATCGAAAAAAAGCATGGAAGAGCCGGACAGATCACAGCCAAAGAACAAAAAAACAGAAATCCGCTGCATTCGGGAAACTGTGTAAAAAAAGATAAACATCGTCCGCAGATGCCGGAGCATCTGCGGAACTGTTTTCGGATGAGACGTTTTTGTTTTCAGGAGTTTTCCGGAAGATTCCGGGATAAACGGAATATTCTGTTTTTCAGTTCAGGATCTGTCGGATTTCAGATCCTGCCGGCGGCTGCCGTCATATCAGGACTCGTTTCTGCCGTTTGATTTCTGGTTTTCGGGCTCTTCCGTTTCATAGCCCATGGCCGAGAGGAATTTGCGGGTGACGGATTCGCCGACGAGTTTGATGAGCATATCTTTGTCTTTGACATCGTCAAAAACACCGAGCGGGATCTGGGCGGCTGCCATCGTGGAGTGTCCGCCGGCGTTTTCGCCGAAGGCCTGTTTCATGACGTCACCGAGGTGGATGCGTATATCGGTGTTGCGGGCCGAGATCACGATGTTGTTGTCAAGGATGGCATAGACGAGGCTCGTGGAGATTCCTTCGAGCTGGAGAAGAGAGTCTGCCGCCTGCGGCAGGGCGTCTTTTTCGCGGATGAAGCCGGCGTTCGTGATGAGAATCCGGCCGTACAGGATCCTGTTGTGAATGGCTTCGCCGAGGACGTCGAGCGTTCCCTGAGAAACGGTCGTCGTTTCGACCTGTTTGAGGAGATCGTGGTCGGCGATCGGATGAAGATACGAGGCAGCGGAAAAGTCTTCGGCCGTCGTGTTCCGGCGGAAATCGTTCGTATCCGTCCGGATACCGAAAAGAAGCGCAGTGGCCAGTTCTTTTGAGATCGGGATATCCAGCTGCTGCATATATCTGGTCATGATCGTCGCCGCTGCGCCGACGTTCGTCCGGATATCCATGAATTCCGGTTCAGTGTCGGGGCCGCCGGTCGGATGGTGATCGATGACGACCATCAGCTCTGCATCGACCGGAACGGAATTATTGGCCTGGGGTTTTGAACAGTCGACCATGGCCAGTTTATCAAATTCAGAATAGATGTCCGGCGAGGAGATCTGGGTCATATGGAGACGGAGAAGATTGACGAAAGCCTTGTTTTCCTGATGGCCGATCTTTCCGGCATAGAGGATCTCGGATTCTATCCCGAAAACGCCGGCGATCTCTTTTAAGGCAAATCCGCATGAGATCGCATCGGGATCCGGATTGTCATGGAGGACGATGCCCAGGCGGCGGCCTCTGTTTTCTTCAAGGCAGGCAGCCAGCTTGTTGCCGGAGTGTTTGGATTCCATCCTTTCCATGTATTCACAGATGGATCCGGAGATCATGCGCGCGACATTGAATATATTGTCTGCGCCTGCTTTGATGAGCGTTTCTTTTTTCAGCTCGTCGGAGAGCCTGGAAACGATGATCGTATCTTCGCCCAGCTGCGTCCTGAAATTCTCAACGCACATCGCGTTGATCTCATCACTGGAACTCAGCGCCGCCACGCAGATCAGATTTTTCGTGTCGATCTGGGAAAAGATCTCTTTGGATGACGGATCGCCGAAAATGGCATCGAACCCGGCCTGGCGCAGTGTTTCGACACGGACCTGGTCGATATCAACGATCGATACGCGGTGACCGCCGAGACACAGAAGTTTTGCAACGGAAAATCCGACGACACCGCCGCCCAGGATTAAAAAGTCCGGCTTCGATTTTTTGCTGTCAGGATTTTTCCTGCCGGGACTATCGGCAATTGCAGAAGACATAAAATCACCCTAAAATATACGTTTTTCATCTTTTTTCCGGGACACATAACTGCCCGGAAAAACAAAAACATCGCGAAAAACGAAAAAATCAGAGAAAACCGATCCCGTATTTCGTCAATCAGTCAATGATAATTTCGTCAGATTGCAATAACAGTTATCTCTAACCCCCTGCTCATATTTCAATTATTCCCCTGAACACTGCCGGATTCGGCATTCGCCGAAAGAAGATCATGTCTGCCGGAGAAAAATGAAGGCCTTTTTCAGGAAGGAACAGAAGAAATCCGTTCCCGGACAGGAACAGAAGAAATCCGGAAAGCGAAATCCATGAAAACAGCCGGAAAGCGATCATGAAAATATCCGGAAAGCAGAATTCATGAAAACGTCTGAAAGGCGAAATTCGTGAAAACAGCCGGAAAAATGTCTTTTTATATGATGGGTCCGTTCGTGTTTTCACCATTCGGAGGCAGATCCGTGCCGGAAAGAAGAAAAGAGGAACAGTTTTCAGAGAAAGACCCGTTCACAGAAACGGATGCACAAGACATGAGCCGGATGACCGGGGAAAGCGACGGAATCTATGATGCTGTCGTGATCGGCGGCGGTCCTGTCGGATGCCGTGCGGCAGAATCGGCCTGCCGGAACGGTCTTTCCCGCGTCCTTGTGCTGGAGGAACATCCGGAAACGGGGTCTCCTGTCCAGTGCGCCGGCCTCCTCAGCGTTTCAGCTTTCCGGGAGGCGGGTCTTCGGGATGACGATGCCTGCATTCTGAACAGGATCTCCGGCGCGCGTGTTTTTGCGCCTTCCGGCGAATGTCTCTGCCTGAAAGGAAAAGGCGTCATGGCTTATGCCGTGTCCAGGAAACTTTTTGACAGGAAGCTTGCGGAAAATGCCGCTGCAGCCGGTGTTCAGTTCCGCATGAAAACGACCGTCCTGAAAACGGAGATCGTCAGGATGAAAGACGGAACGCCGCTCAGAAAAGTGACGGCCGTCTCTGCGGGAAAAGAAACGGTGTTTTATGCGCGGATCGTGATTGCCGCCGACGGTGTCAGAAGCACTGTATCCCGCCGTGAAGGATTCGCCGTTCCGGACAGGATCGTTCTTGCAGGCTTTCAGAATGAATGTCAGTTCCGTCCGGAATTCCCGGACGATGTCGAGATCTATATCGGATCGCGCGTTCCCGGATTTTTCGCCTGGGCGGTCCCTCTCGGAGATGAAACGTCCGGGATCGGAAGGATCGGTCTGGCCGTTGATCCGTCCGCTGCCGGAAAAGACGGGGACGTCACATGCGCGTCAGCCTTTTTTGAAAAACTGATCCGTGAGACGCCTTCTCTGAAAGAACGGATCGGGCCGTCTGCTTTTGAATTCGTCGTCGGCGCGATCCCGGTCACGCCGCTCTCAAAGACATACGGCGAAGCTTTTCTCGTGGCCGGAGATGCGGCCGGACAATGCAAACCCGTCTCCGGCGGCGGCATCTATACAGGCCTCAAGGCAGCGGATATCGCCGGGAAATGCGCCGCACAGGCCGTTCTTTCAGGAGATGTGTCCGAAAAATCCCTGAAGATCTACGAAAGCCGCTGGAAAGCCTCATTCGGAAAAGAAATCGATTTCGGCATGAAGTTCCACAGATTCAGAAGATCCATGACGGATGAAGAAATGAATACACTGATCCATGAAATGAACGATCCGGCGCTTCTGAACATGATCACGGAATACGGCGATATCGATCATCCGTCTGTCCTGATCACGAAACTCCTTTTTTCAAAACATGCCCTGAAACTGACAAAGATCGTCGGAAGACTCATCCGGATGCTCTGATGTCCGGACGGAAAAGAAAATGCCCGGACAGAAAGAAATGCCCGGACGGAAAAGAAAATGTCCGGACAGAAAGAAATGCCCGGACAGAAAAAGAAAATATCCGGACGGGGACAGCAGGCCGTGCAGTTGCTGCGGGAATCCGTTCCGGACCGGATGTGTCAGATCCCTGCCTGCGAGAAATACATCTTTTCGACTTTTTCCGCCGTGTCGATGTCTTCGACGGATTTGTCTTCACGGACGCGGACGAGTCTCGGGAAACGCAGGGAATAACCGGCCTGCGTGTTGGGGCTTTTCTGGATCTCTTCAAAGGCGACTTCGAAGACGATCTCAGGGTGGATCGAGATGTTCGTGCCGTCTTCGGAAATGATGAGATCTTCCAGTTTTTCCGTGAGCTGATCGAGGAGTTCGTCGCTGATTCCTGTTCCGACGCGGCCGATCTCGATGAGGGATTCGCCGTCGGCGGCGGCGCAGGCCATCGTAAAGGAACCGATCCGGTTCCTGCGTTTTCCGATGCCCCATTCGCCGCCGATGACGACGAGATCGAGCGTGTCCATGAGAGGTTTTTTCTTCATCCAGTTTTTGCCGCGTTTTCCGGGACTGTAGAAGGAGGCGGGATTTTTGAGCATGACGCCTTCGTGACCGGCGGCCAGGGCTTCTTCGTAAATGCGGCAGGCATCTTCCGGATTTTCCGTGACGGTAAAGCTGTCAACGACGATCAGGGGGTCGCTGCTGACGATCTCTGACAGATATTTTCTTCTTTCTTCGAGCGGTGAGCGGATAAGACTTTTTCCGTCAAGATACATGAGATCGAAGAGATTCAGGCGGAGCGGAATGGTTTCAGCCGTCGATGCCACGTCATATTTCCGGCGGAATCTCCGGAGTATTTCCTGAAAGGCGCGCGGACGGCCGTTTTCATCAACGGCGACGGCTTCTCCGTCAAGAATGGCCGTTTCTGCTCTGACACAGCGGCGGACGGCATCGGCGATGTCCGGCAGGGATGATGTCACGTTTTCAAGACGCCTGGAGTAAAGTCTGACCGTCTCGCCGGTCTTGTGGATCTGGAGACGCGCGCCGTCAAATTTCCATTCGACGGCAACGCGGCCGAGGTCTGAAAAAGCAGATTCGACCGACGGCGTGACCTGCGCCAGCATCATTTTGACCGGGCGGCCCGGGCGGATATCCGCAGAACGGACGGCGTCTTCGCCTTTCTGCGCCGATCCGGCAACAAAACCGACATCATCCGTCACCATGATCGCAAATTCGACGACATCCTGCGGGATCCCGAAAGCTTTGGAGACCGCATCCCGGACAATGGCTTCGCCGACACCGATCCTCATTTCCTGAAGGACGAGACGGGCGATGTATTTGGCTTCCGCCGGCCGGGCATCGGACAGGAGCGTTTCAAGGATCCTGATGCGTTTCGTCTGGGCGTCTCTGCCCGATGACGATGCAAGCCGTTCCAGCCGTTCATAAACATCTTTGATCGTCAGTGTGCCGGACGGCGCTGCGGAAGACGAGGCAGACGTCACTGCGGAAGACGATGAAGAAGAAGAAGATGAAGAAGATGCGGAACCGGTCCCGAAGTCTGACAGTGTGACAGCGCCGGACGGTCTCGGGTCGTTTGCCGGTTCTGCCGGACTGATGAAGCCGAAGAGCGTTGCCTGCTTCCGGCGTCCTTCTGAAAACGCCTTGACGGTCACTTCACCGACATCCCCGGATTCTTTCAGAAGATTTCTGATATCATCATCCGATTTTCCGGAAACGGCGCTGAGAGCGGCATAATATGTTGACGGGCCGATGCCGAGTTCTTTTTCGGTCCACCGCGGAAAAACGACCCCGGTCAGCATATAGCAGACAGGAGCGATCTCATCAGCGTCAAGCTTTTTCAGAAATTTCGAGACGATGTCCGTCATCTCAAGAGAGCCGGGGGTGTTTTCGATCAGGTCGCAGGTTTCTGAAAATTCAGAAAAAAAAGTCATAAGATCACTTCGTGAAAAAGCAATACGGGAACAGAAAGCAGAACACTGCAGATCCCGGACGGCGCAGAAGTCCGTTCCGCCCGGGGTCCGCTTCGGATCATTCTGAGAGAGGACTGTCAGAAACGGTTGTCAGAAACGGATTTCAGAAATCCGTTTTCACGATCGACAGGAGGTCGCTGAGGATGGAGCTGGCTGTTTCGACGGAACCGGCGCCTTTTCCGGTGACGGTGATCTCGCCGGCGAGTTCCGTCTCGACGGATGCGACGTTGAGCGTTCCGCTGACGGCCAGCGGGTGTCCGATCGGGATCAGGCGGGGTGCGACGCGGAGAACGCCGTCCTTGTTGACTTCTCCGATGAGTTTGACCGTGCGGCCGCTCTTGGCGGCCATTTCGAGCGATTCATAGGTGATCTTCGTGATGCCGGTCACATCAACGTCGGCGACGGTCTTGTTCATGCCGAAGATCGCATTGGCCAGGATGACGACTTTGCAGGCCGTGTCCGTTCCTTCGACATCGCAGGACGGATCGGTCTCGGCGATGCCGAGGTCGACGGCTTCCGTCAGGATCTCTTCGTAACTCGATTTTTCTTCATACATGCGTGTGAGGATGTAGTTGCATGTGCCGTTGA
Source organism: Methanosarcinaceae archaeon (assembly GCA_017613335.1). Taxonomy (GTDB): domain Archaea; phylum Halobacteriota; class Methanosarcinia; order Methanosarcinales; family Methanosarcinaceae; genus Methanofrustulum. The sequence continues at coordinate 5,308 of JAGAEB010000033.1, read as the reverse complement.
AGATGCCTTTGACGCTGTAGATCCTGTTGCCGGCCATCACGTCTTTCATCAGGTTGATGACGGGCATCGCGCCGCCGACGGTCGCTTCGTATTTGAAACGGCAGTTGTTGTCTTCGGCGAGCTGCGTGAGTTCACGGAATCTGAGGGTGAGCGGACCTTTGTTCGATGTGACGACGTGGATGCCGCGGGACAGGGCTTCTGTGATGTTGATGAGGCCTGCGCCGCCGGTCCTGCTGTCTGTCGGCGTCACTTCAATGACGACGTCCGTCGGGACCGTTTTTATGACATCGAGACCTGAGAGGCTGCCGTCGCCGACTTTTCTCGTCTCTGCTTTTCTTTTCAGGCAGGCTTCGAGATCAAGACCGTTCTCATCGACGGCCGATGTTCTGGAATCCGTGACCGCAACGACTCTGATGTCGATGCCTTCGGATAAGAGCCATTCTTTTTTCATCAGAAAGACGCGGGCAACGCCCTGGCCGATCGAACCAAAACCAATGATTGATACTTTGACTGTTTTCATGAAAATCTCTCATTTTTCCGTTTCTGTTTACCTTGCGTGTGATGATATGACGGTTTCGGTCATGATCCGTCCGGTCACCCCATTTCAACCGGCAGGACAAGGAGAAGTTCTTTTTCAGCAGCGATCGTTTTCATCAGGGCGACAGTCTGTTCCATTTCAGCTCTGCCGACGGCGCTGACCCTGAGGGATGCAGATGAAGGACCGGCAATTTCCGGCATAGAAAGCGATATTTCGACGACTTCGGCGACGCCGGTGGAATCGATGCGGCTGATCGTGTCGTTGAGGTCGCTCTGGATGATGTGACCCAGGAGCAGAACGGTAATGCTTTCCAGATATTTTTCTTCACCGATGCGGAGGACACGGATGCCGGACGCTTCCAGTTCTTCTTTGATCGTGTGGATGATGTGGGAATTCGCATCGATCACGAGTCTGACCTGCACGCGGGAACTTCCGGTTGAGCCGGTTTTGTGATAATGGAACACGGAAATCAGGTTTGCTTTGTGTTTTGAGACAGGCTCAAGAGCCATGATCAGCTGACCCGGCTCATCTTTCAGTTCTATATCCATTGATACTCTCATGATCTTGCACCCTCAGTGGATTTTCTGACAAATGTATACTTATCTGTATAAAAATTTCACGCTCAAATGATGCCCTGCCGGCAGAAAAAGGAGAAAAATGACCGGAAAAAGGACGTCTGACCGGGAATTGGTCCGGGCGCCGGGAAAAACGGAAGAAAAAACGGGCGCCCGAAAGAAAGCGAAAAAGAAAAAAGGCGCCCGAAAAAACGGAAAAGAAAAAGGGGCGCCCGAAAAAACGGAAAAGAAAAAAGGGCGCCCGAAAAAACGGAGGAAAAAACGGGCGCCCGAAAAAACGGAAAAGGAAAAAGGCGCCCGAAAAAACGGAAAAGAAAAAAGGCGCCCGAAAAAGCGGAAAAGAAAAAACGGCGCCTGAAAAAGCGGAAAAGAAAAAAAGGCGCCGGATAAACTGAAGAATATGAAAGAAAAACGTTCACGGCCAGGAACTATAACAGCAAAAGTTTCCGGCTGCAGGGGGCAGTCTGAAACCGGCCGGGATAATTCCTGAGCCGTATTAACCAGTATGTTTGATGCGTATATAAAGCCGTCTTTATGCATTTCATAGCGACATGTTTTTATATGAGATCAAATCCGGCCCTAATATAAACAGTTGTTATACATGATCATCCCGAAATTAAAGAAATCATATCTGAAAACGGCAAAATCGGCGCTGACTGACCGGAAATGAAAAATGAGCATGCGGCTGCAGGCAACGCGGACAGACCGCGAAACAAAAAAAAGACAGATCTCAAAAAAGGACAGACCGGAAAAAAGAATATATCACGGGAAGAAGAACCGTTGAAAAAAAGACAGATATCATCCGGAAAAAGACCGGTGTCAAGGAAGCACGCTCACGGATCGTGTCTCCGGAACGTGCTTCTTTCCCGGCTCTGCTCTGAATCAGCTGAGTTTTCTGAGTTCTTCAAGTGTTTTGAGCATTTCGTTTGTGTTTTCCATGACTTTGCCTTCGATTGCATCAAATATTTCGTCTCTGGATTTGATGAGTTTGTAATATTTCACCGGGCGTCCGGCTTTTTTTCCTTTGACTTCAGTCACGCTGATCCAGTTATTGGCAAGAAGATATTTGACAGCGGTACTGACTTCAGGCTGTTTCAGACCTGCTTCTCTTTCGATGATGGAAGAAGTTATCTCTTTGTCTTCAGATAAGCATATTAATGCTTTTGCTACCGGTTTGTTGATTCTCAGTTTCTTGTACAGCTCGATCTTGCGGGCTGTGATCTTTGCATTGCTTTCGATAAAAATCCCCCCTGCTTCAGGTTGTCTGCTAATGTATCTATGTGTCTTTATGTATTCATTCCTGAAAATAACTGTACTGCGCATATCAGACATTGTTACAGTCAGAGAGAATGTCTGTAAACATCGGCGCCGTCCCGTCTTCTGCCTGAAACGGCATCTGACTGAGACTGCGTACATACAACAAATGTCATAAATATATTAACAATACAATCCGGATTTAACAATGGCTGATGTGACTAATGGACAGACCGGTCCCCGGTTTTTCAGACCTGCGGAAACGGCAGTCTTCATCTTTTCTTATTTTTTACTGTCTGGTTCTTCCTGACGGGATCTGTATTCCTGATGAGACGCCGCATTCCTGAACAACATATATAAAAATATTTTCCGGAATTATGTCTGAAAGAAACAATCAAGTCAGGTGAATCAAACTATAATAAGAGCATATGAGTATATATAACATTCTGATTATAATTGGATATTGTTTATGAATATTCATGATAATACCACCTGTCCGGGATCAAAAAAATCCGGTAATTCCGTTAAATATAAAAAATATGGCCTGATAATGGGGGGAGAGACAAAAAAGCGATCAGGACCAAAAAAAGGCCTCTTCGCAAAAGAAATCCTGAAAAACAGATCCTGATACAAAAACAGATCCTGATACAAAAAGAATTATAAGATGACCTGTTTTAAGACCATATCAATCTTTGAAAAAAGGAGGAAAAACATGTCTGAAAACAAACAGAAAATCAATCACACGCTCCGTCAGTTAAGTCTCCTCGGTCTCGGTCTCTACGCAGAAGCGGAAGACAGAATCAAAGACTACGTCGATGAACTCGTGTCCGAAGGCGAGATCTCCAAAGAGGAAGGAAAGAAATTCCTGGCTGAACTGAGGGAAAACTCAAAGAAACAGAAAACGGCTTTCGATGAAAAAGTCCGTGAGAAGATCTCAAGATCTTCCGAAGAAACGGACAAAAAGATCAAAGATCTCGAAGAAAAGATCCGTGTTCTTGAAAAACAGCTGAGCGAAAAAGGAAAGACCGTTATCCCGGTCGAAGAAAACTGCGCATCCCCTGCGCCGGAAATGCCTTCCGGAAAAACGGCTTCCCAGATGAAGAATGCCGAAATGGTCCGCCGCAGCAGAGAAAACAAATGATCTGCGCCGGAACATCACATCATCATGACCGCACCCGTCAGAACCTGAAAAGGTTCTGACTTTTTTTATCGTGGCGGATGCCGTCCGGTCACCTTCATGATGAATGATCGCTTTATTCGCGCTTTTTTCATGCTTTATTCGTGCTCTTTTCATGCTTTATTCACGATCTCTTCATGCTTTATTCATGCTCTCTTCATGTTTTATTCATGCGTTATTCATGTCTTTTCATGTTTATTCACGAATTATTCCGATAACGATACGAGGACTTTTTTTTATGGATCCTGTTCTTCTGACACCGTTCAGTTTTGGAAATCTGACGTTCAAAAACCGTTTTGTCCGTTCGGCGACGAATGAGAATATGTCTGCGCGCGACGGGACGCCGACAGAGGACATCATCAGGATGTATGAAGAGCTGGCCGATAACGATGTCGCTCTGATCATAACCGGTTTTTCATACGTTTCTGAAAGAAATGCGGTCTCGGACGAATACCAGCAGGGGATCTGGTCTGACCGGATGATCCCTGTCTGCAGCCGCATGACGCGCGCCGTTCACGACCGCGGCGCAAAGATCGCCGTTCAGCTCGTTCACGGCGGCGGCCAGGCTTCGCCTGCCGGAAAACTTTTCGTTCCGACGGCCTTGGGCCTTCAGCCGGAAGAGACGGAATTGTCCCCGGACATGATCCGGGAGATCGAAAAAGATTTCATTGACGCGGCCGTCCGCGCGGAAAAAGCCGGCTTCGATGCTGTCCAGCTCCATCTGGCGCACGGCTTTCTGCTGAGCAGTTTCATTTCTCCTTTCACGAACAGACGGACGGACAGATACGGCGGGACGACGGAGAACAGATGCCGTATCATTACGGAGATCGTTGCAGGCATTTCCGAAAAACTCGGTCCTGATTATCCCGTCTTTGTCAAAATGAATGCGACAGACGGATTCGAATATTCCGGAACGGCCGTTCCGGGAGATCCGGCCGGCCGCTGTTATGACATGTCGAACGGCTGCCTCGATATCGAAGAAGCCTGCCGCGTCGCCGTCTGCCTGAAAGACGCCGGGATCTGTGCGATCGAAGTGAGCGGCGGCATCGGCTGTGCGCGCGGGAGCAGCATCCGCAAAGGGATCATCCCGGGCAAAAATGAAGCCTATTTCAGGAACGAAGCAAAGCGCATCCGGGAAGCTTCCGGCCTTCCCGTCATCGCCGTCGGCGGTTTCCGTTCTGCGAAAGTCATCAATGAAACCGTTCCCGACTATGCAGACATGATCGCCCTTTCGAGACCGCTCCTCTGCGAACCGGACTTCGTCCGGAAACTCATCCGCTGCGAAACGGACTGTTCAGAATGCACGTCCTGCAACGCCTGCCTTTACGGAGAACATTCCGTCTGCATCCGCCGCCGCGGACAGCGATCGCGGTCATCCGGAAAAACATGTCAGCGTGAGATGCACGAAGTGAAAGTCGCGAAAATGTGTCTCACAAAGTGTGTCTCACAAAAATGTGTCTCACAAAAATGTGTCTCACAAAAGTGTGTTTCACAGAAGTGTGTCTCACAAAAAGTGTGTCTCACAAAAAGTGTGTCTCACAAAAAGTGTGTCTCACAAAAAGTGTGTCCCACAAAAGTGTGTCTCACAAAAATCTGTCTCACAAAAATGTGTCTCACAAAAATCTGTCTCACAAAAATGTGTCTCACAAAAATCTGTCTCACAAAAATGTGTCTCACAAAAATGTGTCTCACAAAAATGTGTCTCACAAAAATGTGTCTCACAAAAATGTGTCTCACAAAAATGTGTCTCACAAAAATGTGTCT
>JAGAEB010000032.1 GCA_017613335.1 Methanosarcinaceae archaeon | reverse complement strand
ACCTTTTTCCTTTTCTTGATGGACCTTTTTCCTTTTCTTGATGGACCTTTTTCCTTTTCTTGATGGACCTTTTTCCTTTTCTTGATGGACCTTTTTCCTTTTCTTGATGGACCTTTTTCCTTTTCTTCATGAACCTTTTTTCTTTTTCCCGGAAACCTGCTTTTTTCTTTGGCCGTTTTTTTCTAAAAGCTTTAAATCTGTTGCAGACCAAATACATTTGTTATGTCAATGATTATCGGGCTTGCAGGCAAGCCGAATGCAGGAAAATCCACTTTTTTCAAGTCATCGACGATGGCTGATGTTGAAATTGCCAATTATCCGTTCACAACGATCAAAGCCAACCACGGCGTGGCCTATGTCAAAGTCCCCTGTCCGTGCACGGAACGCGAAGAAAGATGCGGCAGATGCGTCGACGGCATCAGATATGTCCCGATCGATATCATCGATGTTGCCGGACTCGTTCCGGACGCGCATCTCGGAAAAGGTCTGGGAAATGCTTTTCTGGACGATCTCCGTCAGGCGCAGGCGATCATTCATGTGGTCGATGCTTCCGGTTCCATGGATGCGGAAGGAAACCCTGTCGAGCCGGGATCCAGAAATCCGCTCGACGACATCAATTTCCTGAACAATGAGATCGAGATGTGGATCTACGACATCCTGACGAAAAACTGGGCGAAACTGATGAGAAAAGCAAAAGCTGAAGGCATTAAGATCGATATTGCCATCGCCGACCAGCTGACCGGCGCCGGCGTTTCCGAAGCGAACGTCAATGATGCGCTGCGCGCACTGAACATGGATCCGGCCGAGCCGCAGAAGTGGACCGATGACGATCTCCTGACGCTCTGCCGCCGTCTGAAAAAGGAGAGCAAACCCATGATCATCGCCGCCAACAAATGCGATGTCGCATCAGCCGCCTCCCTTGAAAAACTGAAAAGTGCCGAAGAACCCGTCGTTCCTGTCTGCGCCGCCGCCGAACTGGCCCTCAGGACGGCCGCCAAAAACGATATGATAAAATACATCCCCGGCGAAAACAGTTTCACCGTGACCGGAGAATTGGCTCCCGCCCAGAAAAAAGCCCTTGATGCGATCGCCGTCCTGATGGAAAAAATGGACGGGACGGGCGTTCAGAAATGCATCAACACGGCCGTCTTCGATCTCCTCGACATGATCGTCGTCTATCCGGTCGAAGATGAAGGCAAATGGGCCAACAAACAGGGTCAGGTCCTCCCGGATGCATATCTCCTGAAAAAAGGCGTCACCTGCAAAGAACTCGCCTACCGCATCCATACCGACATCGGAAACGCTTTCCTCTACGGCGTCGACGCCCGGACCAAAATGCGCATTTCCGAAAAACACGAACTCAAGAACGGCGACGTCATCAAGATCGTCTCCGCCGCCAAATAACGCGGCCCGGAAGGCCGCGATGTCAAACCGGACAAGGAAAGGAAGATCCCATCCCGGAACCTCAGGCTCTGCGCAACATCTTCATCTGTGACTGCACCGTTCGTGACTTCACTTTGTGATTTCACTGTTTGTGACTTCACTTTGTGATTTCACTGTTTGTGACTTCACTTTGTGATTTCACTGTTTGTGACTTCACTTTGTGATTTCACTGTTTGTGACTTCACTTTTGTGGTTATTTCTCTGATCTTTCCGGATCTCAGGATTTCCGGCTTCCCTTCTTTATACCGAAATACTGAAAATCAAAACGAGGTTCAGACATGACAGACTCAAAAGATCTGAAAAAACACCTTCTCCCGGGAAAAAACGACGACGGCGTCTGCGTCCTCGTCATGTCTGAAGAGATCGATCTTCTCGGCAGAGAGATCCGTTTTCCGGACAGGGCATCTCTTCTCAGAATGCGTGAAGAAGGCATTTCTTCTCTCCTGATCGGCATTTCCTTCCTTCCGGACATTCATGATCTTCCCGGAAACGGTGAAAAGATCCTCCGGGAACACATCCGCGAAAAGATTCTTTCTTTTTCGGCTTCATCCGGTATTCCCGTCCGCATTTTTGAGCCGGGCCGCAACGGATCTGAAATATCCGGAAATTCCGGTGATGCGTCCGTTTCATCCGGATCCGGCGGCCGGAAAGACGTGGATGTTTCTTTCATTTCCGGACCGGACGGAAGATCAGAGATCTCCTGTATCTTCAGCCGTTTCCTCTCCGGAAGCGACAAACCCGCCGGGAACGTCCTGACCGAAGAAGATGTCAACCGCTCTCTCCTCATCCCGTATATCCCCGATCTTGTCATCTGCTGCGCCTCATCCCGTCTTCCGGAGATCATGATCTGGCAGACGACTTATTCAGAGCTTTATTTCCTGAATAAACCGTTCCCGGAAATGACCTCTGAAGATTTTTTCAGAGCAGTCGGCGAATTCCGCGACCGGAAAAGAAGATACGGCCATTAAACAGGATTTGTCTGAACCGTTTCAGGCGAAATGAATCTTTACGGAGTGTCGTGTATCCATGTATCTTGTCATCGTCTGTCCTGAATGCTGTTGTCATTCTCAGATCATCGAGGACGGCAGAAAAACGACGAAATGCCAAAAGTGCGGCGCAAAGATCTCAACGGACAGCGTCCGCATTTTCGGCTCTTTTGAAAACATCGCTGACGCCGTTGAATACCGGACAGTCATTCAGGCGCAGGTCTCAGGACCGTTCGATCCGGATCTGTTCCGGGCGGAAAAAACAGGCATTCAGGCCAGAAACAACGAGGCGGCCGAAAAAAATGACAGATACAGAAAGCTCCTGAAAGAAGAAAAGGAAGAAAAAGACGCCGTGAAAAAGGCCGGAAAGATCGAGCGCGCCGCCGAAGACAGGGAAAGCAGATACCGTGAAAATCCGTTCGCAGACGATTATGACTATTACGAATATCTCGAAAGACGCAGAAACGAGAGAGGCATCTCTGCGCCGGGATCCGGAAGCGACCGTGACGGCGGATCCGGAGACTTCTCCGGAAAGCCGGCGCATCCCCCCAAAATGAAGACCGGGCAGAAAGATTCAGGGACTGTTTCTGACGATCCTTTTTCTGAGGATTCTGTTTCTGAAAGACCGTCCGGGCAGCCCGCCCGGCAGAAAAAACCGAAAGCCGACAGGATCATCTGCGATGTCATCGGCAGACACGTCATCGAGGAAGACGACTGCAGACAACGCTGTCTCGAAAGAGGCCTCGATGAAGGATCCTTCGAAAAAATGCTGAAACGTCTCATCGATGAAGGCATTGTTTACCGTCCGGCGAAAGGATTTCTGGGGCTCGTGCCCGAATGATCTTCTTTTCGGGATATGCCCCTGAACGAATCCTTTTTCGTGACCGGTCTCCGGACGATCTTCTTTTTCGGGATCTGTCGCCTTTATTCCTATTTTCTGTCCGCCCGATACAGATAGATTTTTATATGTTCCTATGCTTTTTCCCTCTAACAAATTGTCACCTGATCCGATATGTTAACCCTCATCTAGCAGTAATTGTCTTTTTCTCAGAAGCTTCCCGTGTTTTTCCGGATTCTTCGAAATGCTTGATGACTGTTTATGGTTTATGTGGAAATTTGATCAGGTAGATCGAATGGACTCTAGATCCGTTCAGCCGGGTTAGATTCCCGGGGTTTCCGCTTCGGCCTCTGCATTTTTTCGCAGAGGTCTCAAGTTATAAAGACAGACCTGTCGTACCGGTCGTCATACCGGTTATATCGATCATATCGGTTATCGGTCATACCGGTTATATCGATCATATCGGTTATCGGTCATACCGGTCATTCCGGTCATTCCGGTTTTCCTGTCATCCTGCCGGACGTTCCGTGCAGGCAGACATCGACGGTCTTACTGACAGAAAGCGGCGCAGATCATTTTTCCGGATCCTCATCCTCAATCAAACGACCAATGGTGTAGTCATGGACAGACCGACTCTTGAAAGACTGATCAGATTAAACGGCGTGTGGCTTTCCCGCAATGACGTTCTCCACGGGATCAAAAGCTACGAAGTCTCCAGAAGAAAAATACGCATCGTTCTCGACTGCGGCGACGTTCTCACAGTCAACAATTCCAGAACGAGCGCCTCCGCCCGTTCTCTCCGCGGCACGAAATACAAAAAAGTCTGCAAAAAATGCCGCCTTTCTGAAGACCGGATCCAGACATTCGTTTCAAAAAGCTTCTACGAACCGCAGACAGCCGTCATCAAACCGGTCACTGTCAAAACAGGCGGCCCGAGAAAAGCTGAAAAGAAATCCGTTGCCCGCCCCGTCAATGCCGCTGTCCTGAAACCGGCTGCGCCCGCGGCAGCTTCATCCGCCGCAGCATCCGCTGCAAAACCGGCAGCGTCTGCTGCGACTCCATCCGCTGCAGCATCCGCTGCAAAACCGGCAGCGTCTGCTGCGACTCTATCCGCTGCAGCATCCGCAGCAAAACCGGTTGCACCTGCCGCGGCTTCATCCGCTGCAAAACCGGCTGCACCTGCCGCAGCGCCCGCCGCAAAACCTGCTTCGCCTGCTTCATCATCCGTCTCATCATCCCCTGCCTCTGCTTCATCATTATCTTCATCCGTCTCTGCTTCCGCCTCATCCGCCTCCGCCTCTGCTCTCTCATCCTCTGCATCAAACGACCCGAATCCGGGAACCGGAGTGAAAACAATGTCCGAAGAAAAGAATGTGAACAGTCTGACGCCTTCCATGATGAAGCGTCTTGAAGCTTTAATGACGCCCGAAGACGGCTTTGATCTGACGCATCCTGAAGATCTGCCGCCGTTCAAAGAACTCGAATCTCTCCTGATCGAGCGCAGAAAAGAAGAAGTCCGCAAGATCTATGCCACGAGCCGTGAAGACATGCTGGCGGAACTGGAACGCGACATTTCTCAGTTCCTGCGGGCGAGAGGTTTCATGGAGATCAAATCCTCCGTTCTCATTCCGGAAGAATATCTCCTGAAAATGGGCATTGACGTCAATGAAGACGGTGAATACAAGGTCTTTAAAACGACAGGCGGCATGTACCTCAGACCGATGCTCGCCCCCGTTCTTTACAATTATCTCCGCCGCTTCGACAGGATCCTCCCCGATCCGGTCAAAATCTTTGAGATCGGCACCTGCTACCGCAGAGAATCCGACGGCGGCACGCATCTTGAAGAATTCACGATGGTCAATTTCTGCCAGATGGGCAAAGGCGCGACCAAAGAAGAGATCATGAGCCTGATCACGGATTTCCTCAACCATCTCGGCATCAGCTTCGAATTCGAAGGCGACGAATGCAAAGTCTACGGTGACACGATCGACGTCATGCACGGCGACATGGAACTTTCATCCGCTGTCGTCGGCCCGGTCCCGATGGACATCGACTGGGGCATCAATAAACCCTGGATCGGCGCCGGATTCGGCCTTGAAAGACTCCTGATGGCCAAACACGGCTTCAGGAACGTCAAGCGCGGCAGCCGCTCCGAACTCTACTACAACGGGATCTACATCAACCTCTGAAAAAATCAACCGGTGGGAATTGTTTTGACAGCTGATTATTTCTCAGACATGACAGACGAAGACGTCTGCCGTTTTGCCGACGAGATCATTTCCGGAAAAATGCTCTCCGAAGATGAGATCCGTTCGATCCTGAAGATTCAGGACCCGGAAAGCCTCCGGAAACTCTATCTGGCTGCCCGTACCGTCAGAGATCACTTTTTCTCGAACAAAGTCTTCCTGTACAGTTTCGTGTACTTCTCGACCTACTGCCGGAACAAATGCGCTTTCTGCTATTACCGCACCGACAATAAGATCAGCAGATACCGCCTGACGCCCGACGAGCTCCGTGATATGTGCCGCCGGATCAGAAACGAAGGCGTTCACATGATCGACCTGACGATGGGCGAGGATCCGCATTTCAGGAACCACCCGGAAAATCTGGTCGAATTCGTCAGGATCGCCAAAGAAGAAAGCGGTCTTCCGGTCATGGTCTCTCCGGGCGTCATCGATGACGGCTTCATCCGTCTTCTCAAAGAAGCCGGCGCCGACTTTTTCGCCCTCTATCAGGAAACGCACGACCGCGATCTTTTCAAAGCCCTCCGCACAGGTCAGGATTTCGATGAACGCGCCCATGCCAGAACGGCGGCCAAAAAAGCCGGCCTCTGCATCGAAGACGGCATCCTTTCAGGAACAGGCAGAACGCCCGAAGAAGAGATCGACGCCGATACGGCTTCCATCCTGGCGATGATCCCGCAGAATCCTGATCAGGTCCGCGCCATGACTTTTGAGCCGCAGCCCGGAACGCCTCTTGAAAAACAGGCACAGGCACCTTATCTCTATGAACTGAAGATCATTTCCGCATTAAGGCTCGTCTTCCCGGACAGACTCATCCCGGCTTCTCTTGACGTGGCCGGCATTCCGGGCATGGTCGAGCGCCTCAACGCCGGTGCCAATGTCGTGACGTCGATCATCGCTTCGGATTCCTCGCTTGAAGGCGTCGTCAATTTTGACAAAGACGTCGGCCTGTATGAACGTCAGAGAGATGCCGCAAGCGTTATCGCAAAACTGCATGAAATGAACATGGTCCCGGGAACACAGGCTGAATTTGAAGAGTATCTCAGAAAGAGTTCTGAAAGAAAATGCGCCGCCCGCCCGGAAAAGAGCGGGGACGGGAAAAACGGATGCGAAATGACCGAAAAGGAGTGTTCCGCATGAATTTCCTGAAATCAAAGAAAGAATTCCTCTGTCCCGAAAACGCAGAACTTGCCAAAAAGCTCAAAAATGCCGGGAATGTCAGAAAGATCTGTCTCATCGGCGGAAAACTCCAGGGCGTCGAGGCGGCTTATCTGGCCAAAGAGGCCGGTTTTTATGTCGTTCTGGTCGACCGGAAAGAGACTGCCATCTGCAAATGCTTTGCAGACGATTTCGAGTGCTTCGACGTCATCAAAGAGCCGGAACGCCTGATCGAACTCTCCTCGCTTGTCGATTTTGTCCTGCCTGTCAATGAAGAGCCTGAGACGATCAGCTTCCTTGAGACGATCGCCGGAAAGCTGAGATGCTGTCTGCTCTTCGATTTCGATGCCTACCGCATCAGCTGTGACAAGATAAGATCGAAAGAATTCTTCAGGAAAGTCAATGTGCCGACACCGGCCGACCGTCCGGAAACGCCGCCGTTCTTCATCAAACCGAAAGGCGAAAGCGGCAGCATCGGCGCCCGCATCGTTGAGACGAAAGAGGAACTGGCATCCGTCCCGGAAGGCTATCTGATCGAAGAATACATCCCGGGACCGATCGTTTCCCTGGAAATGATCGGAAACGGCCGGAACTATATCGTCGTCAAGGAAACGTATGTCCACATCGATGACGTCTATGACTGCTGTCAGGTCACGCCTCTCCTGCACAATCCGGAATACCGTGACATCGCTTACCGTCTGTCGGAAGGCATCGGTCTTCGCGGCATCATGGATGTCGAGGCGATCGACAGCCCGCGCGGCCTCAAAGTCCTTGAGATCGATGCCCGTTTCCCGAGCCAGACGCCGATCTGCGTTTACTATTCCTGCGGCGTCAATCTCCTGGCTCTTCTGGCAGAATCGGCCGACCCCGATTTCGGCGTCAATCCGGAAAAGAACATCGCTGCAGCGACGAACCCGAGATACAAAGACACCTACGGCATTCTCGAACACGTGACATTCGGAAAGGACGGAGAACTCGTCTCCGGCGGCGAACATCTCATTTCCGCAGGCACTTCCCTGAGAATGTATTATTCCGACAAATCAATCCCGCTCGAGATCCTCGAATGCTCAAGGCCCGACGGCTACCGCGCCTACACGATCATCTGTGCCGGCAAAGACAAAGATGACGCCGCAAAGATCCGCGCGAAAGCCTTCGACCTGATCAGAAACGGCGTACCTGAATGAAAACAGGAAGAGCCATATGCAGCGGCGGCACGGCCGGTTGCTGTGCCTGCCGGCAGCTGCACCTGCCTGCCGTATTGCCGGCAGCTGCATCTGCAGGGTACGACTGCCGGCTGCTTCGTCTGCCGACCGTAACCTGTCCGGCTTCCCGTTTCTTATTTATCCTCCGTCTCTGGAACTTTATTCCTTCTGTTTCCTCTCGTCTTATCCGCATCTGCCCGGTCTGTGTCCGTGCCTGTCCGCGTTCACGTTTATCTGCATTCATTCACCGGGCCCGTTTACTGAAATTCACGTTCATTCAAAATCTTCGGAGAGATCACATGGCACTTTTAACACCGGATGACCTTAAAAATATCAAAGACGCTCTCGTTTCCAATGACCGGCTGATCGAAAAGCTGACAGGAACCGACCTGAAGACGATGTGCAGTCAGATCTACGGAACTGCCTATCATCAGGAAAAGATCGGCATCATCCCGATCACCGCCGGCGGCGGCATCATCGGCAGTTTTTCCGAATCTCTTCTTTATACGGTCAGCCATTTCGGCATGGATGGTTTCATCACTGAAAAAACAGATGTCGCCGGCTTTTATGAAGCCGTGACGAAAGGCGCCGATATCATCCTCATGGCTGACGACTTCGCGTTCGTTGCTTACAATGTCCGGACCGGGCAGATCGCCCACAACCAGATCTGCACGGGGATCGTCTATTCCGAGATCCTGATCCGCACGCGGCCGGAGATCTTTAAGGAAGCCGCCGCAAAGGCCGGAAAAACAGAAAACGACCTCAACAAAGTCCTTGCGATCGGCATCGGAAAAGTCGGAAAACATGCCCTCAGGAATCTCCTCGACAAAGGATGCGACGTCTACGTTTATGATGCCGACCCCGCCGTTCTGGAAAAGATCCTTTCCGAATACAAAGGCGCCAAAAAATATGACCCTGCAGACCCGCATGCTTTCCTGAAGATCTTTGAAGCCACGCCGTGCGCCGACACGATCCGCGATGACATGATCATTACCGGCGCCGTCCTTTCTACCCCCGGCATCCCGATCGCGCTGAGCGAAGAAAAACGCAGGGAATTCAGCGTCACAGCCGTTCAGGAGCCGCTGGGCATCGGGACGATGAGCATGATCTATCAGATCCTGGATAAAAAAGAATAACGAAAGATCACCAAATGACGATAATGGATCATGTTCCGGATTTCCGGAAAACTGAGCCGGGCTTTATGCCCGACTCATGATATTCCGGCCTTCTCATCAGTATTCATCCGTCATTTCTCTCTCACGTTTCCCCTGTCTGTTTTTTCTGTCTGTTTTTTCTGTCTGTTTTTTCTGTCTGTTTTTTCTGTCTGTTTTTTCTGTTTGTTTTTTCTGTCTGTTTCTTCTGTCTGTTTTCTCTGTCTGTTTTTTCCGTCTGTCTCTTCTGTCTGTTTTTCCGTCCGTTCCTTCTTTCCGTTTCTCCTTTCTGTTTCTTCTTTCCGTTTCTCCTTTCTGTTTCTTCTTTCCGTTTCTCCTTTCTGTTTCTTCTCTCCGTTTCTCCTTTCTGTTTCTTCTTTCCGTTTTCCTGAAAACGTTTATATAACACATGACCGGTTTTCTGAAAATATGATCGGCACGCTGGAAATCCTCTTT
>JAGAEB010000031.1 GCA_017613335.1 Methanosarcinaceae archaeon | reverse complement strand
CCGACACGTCTTCTGCCATGTCTTCTGTCATGTCTTCCGACACGTCTTCTGCCATGTCTTCTGTCATGTCTCCCGATACGTCTTCCGGAAACGATCCGGACGGGGCGTCCGTTCAGAAGCCGGCATCATCCGACGCCATGAATGTTTATTTCGACAATCTGCGCGCAGGTCTTCAGAGAGAACTGGATCTTGCCGGAGAAGCACGGAAGCGCGGTGAGGATCCTCATCCGTATGTCGAGATTCCGCTGGCCAACGACCTGGCCGACCGCGTTGAAAATCTGATCGGTATCAAAGGCGTTGCCGCCAGGGTCCGCGAGCTTTCCCAAACGATCGGCAACCGCGAAGAAGTGGCGCTCCGGATCGGCAAAGAGATCGCCGAAGGAAAAGTCGGAGGCATCACTTCCCGCGAAGAGGCCGTCGAAGCAGCTATCCGCGTCTCGATGGCCGTCATCACGGAAGGCGTCGTCGCCGCGCCCCTCGAAGGCGTCGTCGGCATCAAGATCGACAAAAATCCCGACGGAACGGAATATCTCCGCATCTATTATTCAGGCCCCATCCGGAGCGCCGGCGGCACGGCTCAGGCGCTTTCCGTCCTGGCCGGCGATTACGTCCGCCGCGTCGTCGGGCTTGACAGATTCAAACCGCGCGACGAGGTCGTCGAACGTTATGCCGAAGAGATCCGCATCTACAAAACGACGGCATCTCTCCAGTATTCCCCGTCAGACGACGAGATCCGGACGATCATCAGGAACTGTCCCGTCTGCGTCGACGGCGACGGCACGGAAAACGCCGAAGTCCAGGGTTTCCGCAATCTGCCCGAGATCCCGACGAACAGGATCCGCGGCGGCATGGCGCTCGTCGTTGCCGAAGGCATGATCCTCAAAGCCCCCAAAGTGCAGAAACACGTGAAAAAACTGAAGATCGACGGCTGGGATTTCCTGGAACAGATCATCGCCGGATCGAAAGCATCAAAAGGCGGCGATGAACCCTCGGGCGGCCCGAAAGTCAAACCGAAAGACAAATACATGCACGACCTGATCGCCGGAAGACCGCTCTTTTCCGAACCGTCACGCCCGGGCGGCTTCCGTCTCCGGTACGGCCGGTCGCGCAACACTTCTTTCGCCTCTGCCGGCATCAATCCGTCAACGATGTATCTGCTGTCCGAATTCATCACGAACGGCACGCAGATCAAAGTCGAACGCCCCGGAAAAGCCGCCGGCATGAGTTCCGTCGATTCGATCCAGGGCCCGTCCGTCCGCCTGAGATCCGGTGATTTCCTCCGTATAGAAGGCAAAGAACCCGCGCTGGCCCTCCGCAACATGACGGAATACATCGTCGACATCGGCGAGATCCTTTTCAATTACGGGGATTTTCTGGAGAACAACCACCTGCTCATGCCGTCGCCGTACTGTTTTGAATGGTGGCTCTATGATTACGAGAACGTCATGGATCCCGAAAGCCCGTCCGCACCGGATCCGCCGGCAGACGTCAGAAAATGGATGCCGGGCGCCGAAGAACGCGGTCTTTGGTATGCGCCGGAGATCACATCAGATGAACGGAAACTCGAACACATCTCCGCCGAAGAAGCTCTGCGTCTGGCCTCTCTCGGGATCCCGCTTCACCCCGACTTCACTTATCTTTGGCATGACGTCACCGTCGACGAGCTGGAAAAACTCTATGATCTTGTCCGCAGCCGCGGCTCTCTCATATATTATAAGACGGAAGGTAAAGTCCCGGGAACGGAAGAAAGAGTGCCGGAAGGCCCCGTCTATGCAAAGTCCAAAAGCCGGGCAGACAAAACATCCCCCGGCGAAGACATCAGCGAACTCATCGACTTCATCGACGAAGACGACGGCGACGAATTCAACTACCTCACAGATTACAGCTACGACGGCGACGGCGAAACAGAGATGTTCGCCGACGATTCCGCCGCCGGACACGCCTCCCGCAAGGTCATCCAGACAGATCTTTACGGAAATCCGTCCGACGAATACGGTCGGATGATGATGTTCGCCGGAACTGACAACGGAAACGAAAATTCCTGCGGATCCGAAAACGCCGGCGGAAACGAAAATACCGACGGAACCGATCCGGAAAACGATTCCGGATCCGTGTCAGGATCTGCCGCCGGCCAGGGCCCGGCGCCGGGATCTGCAGACAGATACGCTTCTCTCAGAAAACCTGCCGAAGAACCGTTTGATACGGCTGCTTATCTTGAAAGCGGATTTACGGGACACGTCTGCCTGGCGCTTCCTTATGAGGAATGCCTGACATCAGGCGTCAAGATCATCCTTGAAAATCTGCTCGTCTTCCACCGCATCAGAAACGGCCGTCTTCTGATCGCCGATCCCGCGCCTCTCCTGCGCTCTCTCGGTCTTCTCGGAAAGGATCGTTTCACCGTTGATGCCGGCGAAGACATTTCATCTGATCTCCCGCTCCGGTACCGCTTTTCAGATTCCCGTTATCCGGTCACGACAGCCCTTGAAGCTGTCAATATCCTCTCAGGCATCTGCATCAAAGCGCGCGCGCCGTCAAGGATCGGCGCCAGGATGGGAAGGCCGGAAAAATCCGATAAAAGAAAAATGTCGCCTGCGGCGCATTCTCTTTTCCCGTTGGGGGAATTCGGCGGAAAGGCCCGGATCTTTGCAAAAGCCGCCGAATACCGGGCGCCGGATGCGGAAAATGCAGGCAGTGATCCCGGAAGGCCGGCAAAGCCGGCGTCCGGACAGATGACTCTTTTCGGAAAAGATGAGCGTCAGTGCGGCAGATTCTCTGTCAGAGCAGGCCTCCGCAAATGTCCTGAATGCGGCGAAGACACGTACAGATGGCGCTGCAGCTGCGGCGCTTATACCGTCGCCAAGATACAGTGTCCGCGCTGTCAGATCGAAACATCGGACGAGATCTGTCCTGCCTGCGGGCGTCCGACGACGAACATCGTGCCTGTGGAAATGGATTTCAGCCGCATTTTCAAAAGAGCCCTCAACCGTCTCGGCTTTACAGAAAATTCCGCGCAGACGCGCGAGATCAGAAAACTGGAGATCAAAGGCGTCAAAAAACTGACGAGCAAGGCTCAGTCGCCCGAGCCGATCGAAAAAGGCATCCTCAGAGCCCGTCACGGCCTGACGATGTTCAAAGACGGAACGATCCGCTATGATATGTCAGACATCCCGCTCACACATATCCGCGCCGACGAACTCGGCATCACGACGGCCGATCTGCTGCGCCTGGGCTACACGCACGACATCTACGGAAAGCCGCTCGTTTCGGATGATCAGGTCGTCTGCCTGTTCATTCAGGACATCATCGTCTCCTATGACTGCGCCGGCTACATCCTCAGAACGACGCAGTATATCGACGATCTCCTTGTCCGGTATTACGGCATGGCGCCGTATTACAATGCCCGCAGCATCCACGACCTTGTCGGAACAATGATGATGGGGCTTGCGCCGCACACATCCGCGGGCGTCCTCTGCCGGCTCATCGGCTTTACGACGGCATCCGTCGGTTTTGCCCATCCGTATTTCCATGCATCGAAAAGGCGCAACTGCGACGGCGACGAAGACTGCGTCATGCTTCTTTTGGACGGTCTTCTGAATTTCTCCCGTGAATATCTGCCCGACAAACGCGGCGGCCGGATGGATGCGCCGCTCGTTCTGACGACGATCCTCGATCCGAAAGAAGTTGACAAGGAGGCGCAGAATATCGACATGGGCGCCCGTTATCCTTTGGGATTCTATCTGGCGACGGAAAAATTCACGAGCCCCGGCGAGCTCGAAAAAAAGATCGACCTCGTCAGCGGCCGTCTCGGCCGGCCCGACCAGTATGAAAAATTCCGTTTCACGCACGATACGACGAACATCGCCGTCGGACCGCGGTATTCTTCTTATAAGGTCCTCGGATCGATGAGCGAGAAAATGGAAGCCCAGATGAATCTCGGCATGATCATCCGCGCCGTCGACGTCATCGATGTCGCCGAAAAAGTCCTGACGTCCCATCTGCTCCCGGACATCATCGGAAATCTCAGAGCCTTTTCAAGACAGTCGACGCGCTGTCTCGGCTGCGAAGCCAAATTCAGAAGACCCCCTCTGAGCGGCACCTGTCCCTTCTGCGGCGGAAAAGTCATCCTGACCGTCCACGAAGGCGCCGTCCGGAAATATGTCGACATCGCCAGGAACGTCGCAGAGAAATACGGCGTCTCCGACTACACAGTCGAACGGATCAACATCGTCGCCGAAGACATCCGCAGCACATTCGAAAACAAAGACGAATGCCAGACGAAACTCGACCGTTTCTCTCCGGACCGATCCTCAGATCCTGACGTGACGCTGCTTTGAGAGGTATGTGCTTTTCGTACGGGCGCAGAGTCCTGCACATCTCCGGGAGATATTGACCGCACAACAGCGATTTCTGCCCGATTGGGTTTTCTCCCGGTCAGGATCCGGCAGAAGTCCCTGTTTACGGTATATTTCTTCAAGCTGCTCTTTTGTAAGAGGGCAGTCGATCAGATCTTTGAGCTGATCCTGTGTCAGATGCAGTTGATTTTTCATATTTGTCAATATTGCCGACGAACATTCGGTATGTCCGTGACTGATAAATGTGTATACGCCGGTACTTTTTCCGCCCGGAGAATATCTGAAATATCTGTGGTGTGAATTATCTTCAACAAACCCTTTTCTCAAAAGTGCGGCGACGACTTTTTCCTTTTTTTCCGGTTTCATTCTTTTTCCTCCAGATGATCCAGGAGGTTTTTCTTAAGATCCTGCCCGCTTTTTTCCAGGTTGTCGTTATCCTGTAACGCATACGCACCCCACAGATACTCTGCGTGTCCGTTAATCTCCGCAACGGCTGTCTTCAATGACGGCGAGCACGTCCACAGATTGAATGCTCCGGCATTTACAAAATATGCTTCGCATTCCTCATCGTATGAAAAAATAAGCCTCAGTGGTTTTTTCAGGGAAAGCCGGCATTTTTCGGAGAGACTGTTCAGCGCATACTCATTGCATTCGGAAATGTCTGATTTCTCTTTGATTTCATTTCCTGACACAGATACACGAATGAATTTCATCAGTGCGTCTTTCAGTACATTTTCCAGTCCGGACATATATTTCAGTGATACTTTTCCTTCCGGTGTACTCAACAGAATCTTTCTCGGATTGACAGAAGTATCAATAACACGACCGACATAGATTTTGTTCTCACGGCTGTTCCTTTGTGAATCAATTTCTTCAAGAACGATATTGATATTTTCTTTGTTTTCCGGATTAAGGGAAATTTTATGGGGGCCTGATCTGACAGACACCGGCGTTTCGCACGAATCCGGCCATATCCTGTCAATTTCCGACATGATGTAATACAATCTGTCCGAATTGTCGATGACACTCTTAAAAGCGTCCGCAGACTGAAATCCCTCGTTGGTTTTCTGTATGATTTCCTCCATGATGCAGACAACCTGCTGCAGCCGCGGAAGACTGCCTGAAGAAGATTCACTGACGTATGCAGGAATGACCGTCTGATACGGATTAAAAGACAGATCCGCAGACAGACTGCCTTTTGAGATTTCCCTGAAATAAAGAGTGGATTCGGCAACAACCGATCTTTGAAACTGTGTCGTCACTTTCATGCCCTGAAGGTGCGCATCAATGTGGTATACAACATTCTGTAAATGTTTCAGAATATCTGCTGCATCAGATATCGGTACTTTCTCAACGCCTTCATTAATATACACCGTTATTTCCGACTTTTCAAAACAGTCATCCATTTCTCTGTTCTCCTGATTACGCAAATTATCTGTGTTTTCCCATTATATATTAATCTTGTGAAAAAACACAGAAACATTTCCGCCGGTCTCTCATCAGAAATATGATGATACGTTTCCGGACGGCTCCTTCACACACGTCCCTTTACATGCATACACTTTTTCACCCGTTCATTTTCCCGCCCGTGCTCCCCCGCTCATGTGTCCCTTCACACATGTGTCCCTTCACACATGTGTCCCTTCACACATGTGTCCCTTCACATATGTGTCCCTTCACACATGTGTCCCTTCACACATGTGTCCCTTCACACATGTGCACCTTCACACTCGTGCCCCTTCACATTCATTCACTTTTCACATGACTGTTCTTTCATGCATCTTTTCCGTCAGATTCTTCGCAGAACGTTTCCCGGGCGGTTCCTGACTTTTTCTGTCCTGTCTGAGTTAATTTTAATACCGATGCGATGAATATGTACAAAATTCTTATATCCTGCCGCAGGACCGATACGGACATCCTTTTTCGGAAATCTGCCGCAGAACAGGGACTGACCATCATGATCGAAATCACATCTCCTTCAAGGATCCATATGTCTCTCATCGACATGAACGGCGAATCCGGCCGCATCGACGGCGGTGTCGGTCTGGCGCTCGATCTTTGCGGCGTCCGCCTCAGGGCGCGGAAGATCGCGGCCGGCGACGTCGTCGTTTCCGGATGTCCGGCCATGGATCAGAAGGTTGAAAACGTTATCCGCAGACTCCTGCCGGAAGACGGCGGGATTGAGATCGATTTTGCGGAAAGGATGCCGATGCATATCGGACTCGGCATCGGCACGCAGTCGCTTCTGTCGGCGGCCGCGGCCGTCAATGAACTCT
>JAGAEB010000030.1 GCA_017613335.1 Methanosarcinaceae archaeon | reverse complement strand
CCTGTGCTTTTCCGTATTGTTCTGTTCCTGTGCTTTTCCGTATTGTTCTGTTCCTGTGCTTTTCGTATTGCTCTGTTCCTGTGCTTTTCGTATTGCTCTGTTCCTGTGCTTTTCGTATTGTTCTGCTCCTGTGCTTTTTCGTCCTGTTCCCGTGTGTTTTTTCATATTTTCTTCTTTTTTCGTTTGCAGGATCGTTCCGATCCGGCAGAGGTGTCAATATGTATCCCAAACCTTCTCTGACAGAACACCCTGACCGCCCGTTTGTTTTTATCAACTCCGCCATGTCTGCCGACGGCAAGCTTTCAACGATCGAAAGAAAACAGGTCCGGATCTCGGGAACGGCTGATTTCAGCCGTGTCGATGAAATGCGCTCGGAATGCGATGCTGTCCTTGTCGGCATCGGGACTGTTTTTTCAGACGATCCGAGCCTGACGGTCAAATCCGCAGAAAGAAAAGCTGCCAGAAAAGCCCGCGGTCTTTCGGAAAATCCTGTCCGGGTCGTTCCGGCAAGTCTGGCGGAGATTCCGCCCGATGCAGACATTTTCAGAAAAGGGGAAGGAAAAAAGATCATCGTCGTTTCAGAAGCCGCGCCCGCAGACAGGATCGATCTGCTGAAAGGGCTGCCGGACACGGAAGTGATCGTCGCCGGCGCCGAAAAAGTCGATTTCCGCCTCATGGCCCGCCTTCTGAAAGAAATGGGGATAAATTCTCTGATGATCGAAGGCGGCGCGACCGTCAACTTCGAAGCCGTCAGAGCCGGTATCGTCGACGAGATCTTCACGTTCGTCGGAAACATTTTCATCGGCGGAAAGACTGCGCCGACGTTCGCAGACGGTGCAGGCTTCAGAGAAAACGAATGCATCCGCCTGGAACTGGATTCCTTTTCACGGATCGAAGACGGCATCCTTCTGAAATGGCGCGTCAGATATGACCGGGAACGATCGGAAATGCGCTGTCATGATCTGTCCGGCCGGAAATATCTGAAAAAAAGATGATCCCGGCAGCCGGCGGACAGCCGCAGGAAAGACCGCCGGGTACCGGGCCTCAGCAGAACCGGCATCATTGCAGGACTTGAGTCGTTACGGAACCGGGTCTCAGCAGAACCGGGATCCCTGCCCGTTCAGGGCAGCGTCCCGCTCATTTTCATATCTTCATAATGGATCTTCACGATCTCTGCAAAACAGATCGCCGCTGCTTCACGTCCGCCTTTTGCGCTTTTGGTGCTGATGGACGGTACTGCGCCGTTCATCTCCCTCAGATAGGCTTTCGATCTGTTCTGATTTCCGCTGCCGGCAATGAATCCGATGATCGCGGACGGGGCGACACTGCGTTCCGCCAGCCTGCAGACGGTGAGGAGCGCTTCTTCATCTTTTCCGATGACCAGGACCGATCCGGCCAGATTGTCCTTTCTGAGAAGGATACCGGCGCCCGGAAGTGATATGCTGTGATTCTGAGACAGCGCCTCTGCGCCGGAAATATCTGACACGCAGACGACCGGCGGGATGATCTTTTCCGGAGACGGGCAGAATTCCCCGATCTCCTCGAGGATGAGGCGCCTCGTCGCCTCCGTATCGACATAGACCGGCGCGCGCCTGCGAAGAGCGCGGATGATCGCCGTGATGGGGTCGTAACGGAAATCCAGGATATCGTAATACTGGCTGTCACCGGTCTTCCTGACACAGACGCTGCGGATGCGGTCTTCCCTCTCACGGTCGTTCAGTTCGTGAAGCGAGATCGGCGCATGCGACGGATCATCATCGCCGCCGGCGCAAAGACTGTCATAAATCCTGTCGATCGAGTCTTTTCCGGAAAAATCCGTCCCCGAAACATTTTCCTGATTTTCTTTGTTTGATTCTTCCGCCATATTGTCACTCCGGATCTTGATTGTTTTTTCGGATCAATGTTTTGCTGTCGTTTTTCAGATCAATGTCTGCTTTCGTTTTTCGGATCAATGTTTTGCTTTCGTTTTCCGATCAATGTTTTTTTGTCATTCTGTTTTCGTTTTCCCTTTTCTGCATTCAGTCAGCCGCCTGCATCGTTTCCGCCGGCGTGATCTCTCCTTTGTCATTTTTACGGCCGTCTTTCGCGAAAATGGTCATGAACAGGTTGTAGCAGGAGATCAGGACGATCTTGTACACAAGATAGACAGGGATGCCCAGCACAAGTCCGGCGATGCCGAAAAGCTGCCAGGCAACAAGTGTCAGGACGATCGCCGTCAGCGGGTAGATCCTGACTTCTTCGGACATCATACGGGGCAGGAGGATGAAAAGATCAACGATCTGCGCGACGATGATCGTCAGAACGGCGCCTGCGACCGTCGGCATTCCTTCTGAATAGGCGAGGAGAACGACAGGCACGGCCGCAAAGAGAAATCCGATATACGGGATCAGGCTGAAAAGACCGGCCAGAAGGCCCAGAGGCACTGCATAAGGCACGCCGGCGATGAAGAAGCCGATCGAATAGACGATGCTCAGGAAAACGGCCTCAAAGACTTTCAGGAACAGATAACGTTCCATGTTCGTGATGACCGATGCGATCATTTCCCAGAAAGGACGCCGGTATTTTTGAGGAACGGCCTTGTCAAGAGCCCTTATGCCGTCTTCTTTTTTCGAATAATACAGACCGACGAGCAGGGGAATGGTCAGGACCATCGTTATCAGAAGGGATGAAAGTTCCGACAGCGCCGAACTGAACGTACTGACGATGCCTGAACTCGATCTGATCAGCTGACGGGCGATGTCATAAAGAACGTTCGTCTGTTTTTCGACAGGACCCGCCAGCAGAGAATCCGCCGCAATGGTACTGTCATCTGCGATCGCTTCATAATCCGCGCCGGGATTCATCATGTCCATGACGACGCCGGCAACATATCCGGCCTGGATCAGAAGCGCGGCCGCGATCACGACAACAGCCAGAACGATCACGCTGACTGCGATGATCTTCTTCTGAAGCGGGGTAAAATCTTCCGTCAGCCGATGGAAGATAAAGACCGCCTGATTGATCATCGCGATCAGAACAAAACCGAAAACAAGCGACAGGAATATGTTCGTCAGGTAAAACAGCACAGAAAATGTAACTGTCAGAAGCATAAACACGAGCAGAAGATACTCCCACACTTTACGGTCTGTCGTCAGTCCCATGAAGTCACCTGGTCCGGAAATTAATACCGGCATTTAATGTCTCATCCGTTATATTCTTTTGCCGCAGAAATCCGTTTTTTCCTTTCCTTCATGGGTCTTTTTCCTTTCTTCATGGACCTTTTCCTTTTCTTCATGAATCTTTTCCCTTTTCTTCATGGACCTTTTCCTTTTCTTCATGAATCTTTTCCCTTTTCTTCATGGACCTTTTTCCTTTTCTTGATGGACCTTTTTCCTTTTCTTGATGGACCTTTTTCCTTTTCTTGATGGACCTTTTTCCTTTTCTT
>JAGAEB010000029.1 GCA_017613335.1 Methanosarcinaceae archaeon | reverse complement strand
TTTTGAGAGACTGTTTTTTGAGAGACTGTTTTTTGAGAGACTGTTTTTTGAGAGACTGTTTTTTGAGAGACTGTTTTTTGAGAGACTGTTTTTTTTGAGAGACTGTTTTTTTTGAGAGACTGTTTTTTTGAGAGACTGTTTTTTTGAGAGACTGTTTTTTTGAGAGACTGTTTCCGAAACACCGATTTCTGAAATCGTATTTTCAGATTTCTGAAATATCCGGCGAACGCGGAGAGGTCAATAAATATATATCATAAGCAAGACCTGGTCGACTGCATCGTTCGGTTGTTGCCGGGCAGCGCAGAATCGTAAGAAAAGAAGGATGTTCGGGGAGATCATGACGGGAGATGAATGTCTGATATGCAAAGCGCCGCTGGTGTATTCGGAAAAAGATGAGCCTGCCGGGTGTGCGATCTGCCGCGGAAAAGAGATGAGTAAGGCACGTTGCGTTAACGGTCATTATGTATGCAATGCATGTCATACCGCCGGAACGGATGCGATCATCGGGCTGTGTCTGGACGAGTCATCAAAGGATCCGGCGGAGATCCTCGGGAAGATGACGGCATTGCCGTTCTGCCATATGCACGGCCCCGAACATCATGTGATGGTCGGCGCAGCATTGTTGACGGCTTACCGGAATGCAGGCGGGAAGATTGAACTTGAACCTGCATTGACGGAAATGATGAGCCGCGGCAGATGCGTGCCGGGAGGCGCCTGCGGTTTCTGGGGCGCCTGCGGCGCCGGGATCAGCACAGGCATGTTCGTTTCTGTCATTTCCGAATCGACGCCGCTGACGCAGGAACCTTTTGCGCTTGCTCACCGCATGACTGCAAAGTCTCTGGGGGCGATCGGAGAGATCGGCGGCCCGCGCTGCTGCAAGAGAGATTCCTATCTGTCCGTTCTGGCTGCGATCGATTTTGTAAAAGATCATTTCGGCGTGGAGATGAAAAAATCTGAAATTGTCTGTTCACGGTCAGAACAGAATAATCAGTGTATCGGAAAGAGATGCCCTTTTTCGAAGATAAACCACCGCACCCGCAACGAAACAGAATGAAGAGGATATCCTGCCCGAACGGGCACAAAAGATCCGCTGTCCTGACAGAAAGAGACCCGGCAGAAAGAGTCCAGGCAGAAAGAGACAAGGTCGTTCTTCCGCTTATTCCGATCTCTGTCAAATCTGACAGTATCACGTTGAAAAACAGATTTATACCTGAGGATCCATTGAAAGCACATCTTTTAACAGACTTCTCTATCATTTTACAGACTTCTGACAGATTTCCGGTGACCGTCCCGGTTATTTTTCCGGCGGTGATCCGATATTTCCGTCAGGATTTATGAAGGATTTAAAAATGAAGATTATTTACAGTAACGGCGAGATCGGCGAATGCCCGGCCGAAGATGAACTTCAGGTCATCCGTCACTCCGCTGCGCACATCATGGCACAGGCGATCAAACATCTGTATCCGCAGGCTGATTTTGCATACGGTCCGGCCACGGAGAAAGGATTCTATTACGACGTCGACCTGGGAGACGCAAAACTTTCCGATGACGACTTTGCAGCCATCGAAGCTGAGATGCAGAAGATCATCAAAGCAAATCTCCCGATCAAACCGTTCATCCTTTCCCGCGAAGAAGCCAAAAAACTGATGGCGGAACACGGCGCCAAATACAAACTCGAACACATCGACGATCTTCCGGAAGACGTCGAGATCAGTTTCTATCAGCAGGGCGACTATCTCGATATGTGCACCGGTCCGCACCTGTGCTACACCAAAGGCCTCAAAGCGTTCAAGATCACCCACCAGTCCGGTGCCTACTGGAAAAATGACAAAGACAACAAAATGCTGACCCGCATCAACGGTATCGCCTTCCGCAACCAGAAAGAGCTTGACGAATACCTCAAACTTCAGGAAGAAGCGGAAAAACGTGACCACCGCCGCATCGGCAAAGAAATGGGTCTCTTCATGCTCTGCGATGAAGGACCGGGCTTCCCGTTCTTCCTGCCCGGCGGCATGGTCGTCAAAAACGAACTCATCAATTACTGGCGCGACATCCACAGAAAAGCCGGCTACGTCGAAATTTCCACGCCGATCATCCTCAACCGTCAGCTCTGGGAGACGAGCGGTCACTGGGCGCACTACAAGGACAACATGTACACGACCCGGATCGACGATGAAGATTTCGCCGTCAAGCCGATGAACTGTCCGGGCGGTGTTCTCGTCTATAAGAGCGAACCCCACAGCTACCGCGACCTTCCGATGCGCGTCGGCGAACTCGGCCTCGTCCACCGCCATGAGATCCGCGGCGCTCTCCAGGGTCTTTTCCGTGTCCGCTGCTTCACGCAGGACGATGCCCACATCTTCATGCGCCGCAGCCAGATCACGGACGAAATCGTCGGCGTCATAAAACTGATCAATGAGGTCTATACGAAATTCGGTTTCGAATACTTCGTCGAACTCTCCACCCGCCCGGAAAACAGCATGGGGAGCGACGAAGACTGGGAAGATGCAACGAACGGTCTCATCAACGCGCTTGACAAGATGGGTCTTGCATACACCATCAACGCCGGCGACGGCGCCTTCTACGGCCCGAAGATCGACTTCCACCTCCGTGACTGCCTCGGCCGTACCTGGCAGTGCGGTACCATTCAGCTCGACTTCCAGCTCCCGCAGAACTTCGAACTCGAATACGTCGACGAGGACGGCTCCAAAAAACGCCCGATCATGCTCCACCGCGTCTGCTTCGGTTCCATCGAACGCTTCTTCGGCATCCTGACCGAACACTTCGCCGGCAAATTCCCGGTCTGGCTGTCCCCGACCCAGGTCGTCGTCATCCCGGTCTCCGAAAAGAGCAAAGACTACGCTGAAAAAGTCTACGAGACGCTCCGCGAAAGCAACATCCGCTGCAAATTCGACGACCGCAACGAGACCATGGGCTACAAGATCCGTGAAGCCCGCCAGGTCGGCCGCGTTCCGTACATGATCATCATCGGCGAAAAAGAAGTTGCTGAAAACAGCATCTCCGTCCGCCTGAGAGAAAACGACAACACCATCTCCACACACCTCGACCTCTTCATTGCAAAAATGAAGAACGAGATCGAACAGAGAGTCTGATCATTTCAGTCAGATCGCCCGGATCCGGTCATCTGAATCCGAACACCCGGATAAGACCTCCTGATCAGATTCAGGAGATCCGGGATCTCTGAATAAAACAAAAAGCCCTTCTCCCGTCAAAACGGAAGAAGGGCTTTTTTATCGTTTTTTATGTCTGTTCTGTCTTTTTTCAGACGGATGTCCGCTGTCCGCATCCGGCCGGCATCGTGACCATGCAGAAAAAAGAAACCCCTCAGGAGAGACCCTCCTGAGGGGTATGATATTCATCTGAATCTGACTGATCCCTGCCCGGTCTCATGCTTTGATGATGACGGAGCGGGATTTGTCCTTGTCGACGATGATGTAGTCTTTGACAGCGCTGACGGCTGAGAACGGCATCAGGATGTGGCCGTTGTCGTCTTTTCTGTATTTTGCCGGGTCGGTCGTCTGTGCCGGAAGGACGATCAGATCGATAATGGCACCGGTCTTGGCATCGATCGTGATATTTTTCAGGATGCCCAGTTCCTTGGCATCGGTGGACATGACTTTTTTATCGAGCATGCTGTTCGCGTAATATTTCATGCTTTTAACTCCGGATATTAAAACAATAATTCAGCGATTGCTGACTTCATTGAATTCTGATCAGGACGGCTGCCGTATTGTCCGCTGCAGCCGGTCACATTGAATCGAAACTGAATTTAGTAAACACTGTTGACTTATTTATCTGTTTTGTCCTGATCAACAGCTGAATAACCGGGTTTTCTCAATTTAAGCTGCCGTTTCCTGCAGCAATATCCTTATTCCTGTATTGCCCGTTTTGTCTGATCTGTTTATGTCGTTTATATTTACAGGGCAATATCATCACGCAAACGAATCGATATATTCATAAATGTTCACAACAAACAGGTAAAATGCCACGAGTGATCGTGTGAATGTATGAAAAATTCATTGTTTGAATTCAGTTCTCAGAAACAAAAAGTACTTTATATCAACACAAAAAAATGTCGTGAATTGCCATGATTAAATCAAAATAATTTTCTGTTTTTGTTTTGGTCGCATTCATCACATTTGCTTTTGTTCCTGTTTGTACTTTTGGAAATGAAGCAATTGCTGATGCAACAGATTTTTCTGTCATTGCCGGGAACTTCTCTTTTCTGAATGTGACTGATGCCTGTACGGCTTCATACGTCAGAACAGATGCAGCTGAAATGCCGGATTCTGAAAAATCAGTTACGATATATGCTGACTCTGTATACAACTCTTCGGGAACGCCCCCGAAGAAAAATCCGGACATATCCGGCACACAGACGACAAAAAGAAAATCAATCGAGACAATTGAATACAAAAAAGTACCGATTGATGATGCCTATTCCCGGGACATTCTTCAGGACATCAATGTGTCCGATTCCGCCCTTGAAGCGTTTTCCAGATTCGGCGTGTGGCTCGAAAAAGAGGGAATAGACGCCGAAGCTGAAAATATCAACATCATGTATATTGATGACGATCTGAGGAATATTGACGGGTACTGGGTTTTTGCATCACGTCCGGAATCCCGGGAACACTACACAGACATAATCCGGGACGCAAAAACCAAGGACAATTCTGCAGACGAAATGATCGCTTTTTTGAACGAATTTGATCAGAAATATCCTGTGAAATCTGCCGTCTGCAGTTTTATACAGACCTGATAAGGCCGGATCCGGATTTCCGGTCCGGTCTTCATCCTTCAAAAATATGCGATCGGCATGTTCCACCCGTTTCTTCTCTGATCCTTTCTGCTTTTCATCTGTACGCCAGATACGGGTCGTTTTCCTCGTTCCCCTTTGCTCTGTTCGAGAAGCGTTCCGCGATCTTTTCGTATCTTTCCGCCATATATTTCGTCACAGTCGGCGGCACTTTTTCAAGCGCTTTTCTGAAAGATTCCATGCCGACGTCTTCCGCGCTGAAATCTTCGCGGAGAGAGATCATGACGGCTTCACGGCAGAGCGCTTCGATATCGGCGCCGGTGTACCCTTCCGTTCCTGCGGCAAGGGCGCCGGCATCGACGTCGTCCCGGATGGGTATCTTTTTCAGGTACAGGTCAAAGATCGCTTTTCTGCCTTCCTCGTCCGGCGCGCCGACATAGACGAGCCTGTCGAGGCGTCCCGGGCGGAGAAGCGCCGGATCGATCTCATCCGGACGGTTCGTCGCCGCGATCACGAAGACGTCTTTCAGACGGTCGATGCCGTCCATCTCGACGAGCATCTGATTGAGCATGCTCTCCGCAACGGAGCGCGTGCCTGAATTTCCGCTGTCGCGGATCGTGGCGAAAGCATCGATCTCATCGAAGAAGATGATCGTCGGCGCCGTATGCCGCGCTTTTCTGAAAACGTCTCTGATCGCCTTCTCCGAATCGCCGACCCACTTCATCAGGAAATCCGTGCTTTTGACGCTGATGAACCCGGCCTCCGATTCATGCGCGACGGCCTGTGCAAGAAGCGTCTTTCCGGTTCCCGGCGGACCGTAGAGAAGGATCCCTGCCGGCGGTTCGATCCCGAAATGCCTGAACTTTTCCGGATATTTCAGCGGCCACTCGACCGCCTCGATGATCTCGCGGCAGACATCATCAAGACCGGCCACATCTTCCCATCCCACATCCGGGATCTCGACGGCAATCTCACGAAGAGCTGACGGTTCACATTTTTTAAGCGCATTTTCAAAATCTTCATTCGTCACGGTCAGACTGTCCAGAACCTCCGGCGGGACCGGCAGATCCGGATCAAGATCCTGCGTCACACGGCGGATCGTATTGAGCGCCGCTTCCCGGCAGAGAGAAGCCAGATCAGCGCCGACGAATCCCTGCGTTCTTTCAGCCAGAGACGAAAAGAGATCGCTTATATTCTCTTCATAGATATCCTTCTTTTCCCGGATCGTTTCCCTGAGATCGACCGCCGCCTTCTCATTCCCGTCGTAGACGGCTTTCCTGAGTTCTTTTTCAAGCGCGCGGATCTCCGCTTTTCCTTCAAGCGGCATCATTCCCGCATGGATATTGAGGATCTGTTTACGCCCGTTCAGATCCGGCGCGCCGATCTCGATCTCACGGTCGAAACGTCCCGGACGCCTGAGCGCCGGATCGATGGAATTGAGACGGTTCGTCGCGCCGACAACGAAAACGCGGGACGTGTCGAGCATCCCGTCCATCATCGTCAGGAGCTGCGAGACCATCCGGCGCTCTGCATCGTCCGATTCCTCTCTTTTCGGCGCCACAGAATCGATCTCATCGATGAAGATCACGGACGGCGCATTCTTCGATGCTTTTTCAAAAAGTTTCCGGATAGCTTCTTCCGTCTGGCCGTAGCCGCCCTTCATGAACTCCGGTCCTGCAACGTAATAGAAATTCGCGCCGATCTCATTGGCCGCAGCTCTTGCGATCATCGTCTTTCCGGTTCCCGGAATGCCGTAGAGGATCAGTCCTCTCGGCGGTTCGATGCAGAGCTTTTTGAAAAGTTCCGGCTGTTTGATCGGGATCTCGATCGCATCCCTGATCTCCCTGAGCTGATCGTCAAGCGCGCCGATATCGTCAAAAGAAACGCCTCTCTTATGGACGCCGACAGCCGTTTTCTCAAAAGTGATGATCGTCTCGTCCGTGATCGTGAGCGCCTTTCCGGCCGGGACCGACTGCGTCACGACGAATTCTGCATTCAGTTTCCGGCCTTCCGGCTCCGTCTGATCGACTGCCGGGAAAACATCCTTTCTGACCGGAACGATGTCGTCTCTCATGACATATCTGTCAAGGATGTTGTACCTGACCGTCTCCGCCGTTTCGAGATCTATCGTGATGTTCTCTCCTTCAAGCGGCGCCAGCGTGATCTTCTCGGCAGGAACCGTTTTCGTTTTCCGGATCATGACCTGGTCGCCCAGAGAAACGCCCGCATTCGTCCGGATAAACACGTCGACGCGGATCGAATCCGGACTGAACGTCGAATCCAGGATATTCGCCTTCCAGACTTTCGCGACAGTCCGCCGCTCACCGACGATCTCGACAGGATCCCCGACGGAAAGATCCAGATCCGCCATCATCTTTTCAGAAAGCATCACGACGCCTTTTCCGTATTCATCGGACGGGTAGACCTTCTCCGTGAACAGACGGACAGACGGCTCTTCACCGCCGGTCACAGAACTTCCGCTCACATCATCATCAGTCAGTGATCCTTCCGTCACTGCATCATCAGTCACTGCACCTTCATTCACTGCGCTTTCAGTCACTGCATCTTCAGCCACTGCACCTTCATTCACTGCGCTTTCAG
Source organism: Methanosarcinaceae archaeon (assembly GCA_017613335.1). GTDB lineage: Archaea > Halobacteriota > Methanosarcinia > Methanosarcinales > Methanosarcinaceae > Methanofrustulum. The sequence continues at coordinate 18,849 of JAGAEB010000029.1, read as the reverse complement.
TCACTGCGCTTTCAGTCACTGCACCTTCAGTCACTGCATCTTCAGTCACTGTATCTTCAGTCACTGCATCTTCAGTCACTGCATCTTCAGCCACTGCACCTTCAGTCACTGCGCTTTCAGTTACTGCACCTTCAGTCACTGTGCTTTCACTGACAGTCTCTCTGTCTGATGCTTCATCCGCTGTCTTTTCGTCGTCTCCGCCATCGTCCTCTTCGTTATCCCGGCCGGAACGGTCTTTCTCCGCGCTTTCATGTTCATATTCTTCTTCGTCCGCCTCGCCGTCATCGAAGGCTTTCTGTTTTTCATAGGCTTCATCAGCATAAGCTTCTCCTTCGGCATAGGCATTCGCATACATTTCCGGGTCGGTCCCGTCTTCTTCATAAATGGCATCGTAGGCATCGGCATACATCTTCTCAAGCGTGCGGTCAGTTTCCTTTTCGTCCAATTTTATCCTTCCGGGCTTTTTTTTCAGAATTTATGTCTGCTATCTCAACAAGAATAAAATATAACTTTTCCTCTAACATGACAAACATGAAACTTTCCCTGACCGACGACAGCGATGAAAAATGCAGGATATACGAAGAAAAGATCATTTCTTTCATCCGGGACAGTGTCTCAGGATCCGGTTCCGACGGGATCGTCATGGGTCTCTCAGGCGGCATCGATTCCGCACTTGCCGCCGCGCTCGCCGTCAGGGCTCTGGGTCCCGACCGTGTCCTCGGCATCTTTTTTTATGATTCATCAAAAACGCCCGATCCGTCCGTCCTGACGGATCACAGAGATGTCCGCGATCTCTGTGATTTCCTGGAAACGGATTTTCTGACGATCGATATCAGAAACGTAATGACTGCCGCAAAAGACGCCATCGCCGCCGCAAAAACATCCGGCTCCGGCGCATTCTGCCTGCCCGGAAATGAATCCCGGCTTGTCAGCGGAAACATGAGGGCGCGCCTTTTCATGGCGATCCTCTACACTTTCGCCAACCGCATGAACCGTCTCGTCGCCGGCACGACGAACAGAACAGAACTGATGATCGGTTATTTCACGAAATTCGGAGACGGCGCCGCCGACATCGAACCGGTCGGAGATCTTTACAAAACGGAAGTCCGCATCCTGGCAAAACACATGGGCATCCCTGCGCACATCCTCGAAAAAGCACCGTCCGCCGGTTTTTTTGAAGGACAGTCGGACGAAGCGGACCTCGGCATCACCTATGACGTCCTTGACAGAATCCTGGAACTTTACGCCGCAGGCGAAAGCAGGGAAACGATCCTGAAAGAAACCGGAATCTCCGGCGAACTTTACGGCTCCGTCGAAAAACGGATCCTCTCTTCCGCCCACAAAAGAAATATGCCGCCCGCTCCGCCTGTTCATTGAACGGCGCCCGTTGACCCTCTTCGCTGAGCGTCGCTCGTTTCCCTTCTTCGCTGAGCGTCGCTCGTTTCCCTTCTTCACTGAGCGTCGCTCGTTTCCCTTCTTCGCTGAACGTCGCTCGTTTCCCTTCTTCGCTGAGCGTCGCTCGTTTCCCTTCTTCGCTGAGCGTCGCTCGTTTCCCTTCTTCACTGAGCGTCGCTCGTTTCCCTTCTTCACTGAGCGTCGCCCGTTTCCCTTCTTCGCTGAGCGTCGCCCGTTTCCCTTCTTCGCTGCGTACGCTTGCTGCTCTTCTTTACCGGACGGCATCTTTTTTGTTCCGGCGCCCCGAAACGAACGAAACCAAAAACCAAAAAAAAAGCCGGATCTTCACAGATCCGGCTGATCATTTTTCTGTCGCCCTTATGATGTCCTTTCCGTTTTCCGGACGGGCATGATGAAGTTTTTCCGGCTTATCTGCCGAGCCGGGCATGCGCTCTTGCCAGGTGTCCTGCCGCCTGTGCGGCGACGAGAGAGATCTCTCCGGCCAGGACGGCTGCGGCAACGATCTCTGAAAGGGCCAGAGCATTGTGTCCCGGGATCTCTCCGGATCCCGCAACGCCCAGAAGATTGAGGCATTCACGCTGTGTCGCAATCGACGTGCCGCCGCCGACGGTTCCGACTTCAACGGCCGGCATCGTCACGGAGCAGAGAAGGTCTCCGTCTTCCGTCACATCCATTTCCGTGATCGTCAGGCTTCCTTCGACGACATGGGCCGGATCCTGGCCGCAGGCGATGAAAAGGGCGGCAACGATGTTCGCGGCATGGGCGTTGAAACCGAGCGATCCGGCGCGGAGCGATCCGATCAGATTCTTGCGGTAATTGACTTCAAACATGGCCTGTGCGTTGCATTTGAGCGTTTTCTCGATGAACGCTGCATTGAGTTTCGCTTCGGCAACGACCGTTTTCCCGCGCCCGAGGATCGCATTGACGGCGGACGGTTTTTTGTCGGTGCACATGTTCCCGGAAAGCGTGAGGCACGGCACGCCTGTCTCTTCCGTGATCATCTTCGTGATCGCTTCTGAGGCGATCGTGATCATGTTCATTCCCATGGCATCTTTCGTGTCGAATCCGAGACGGATGTGGACATTGTTCCCGCTGACGAACGGCTCGACGCTCAGCAGTTTTCCGTGTTTCGTGGTGGCATCGGAAGCCGCTTTGATCTTTTCGATCATCTCAGGCTGACTGATCAGGTCATAGAATTTTTTCGTCTCTTCCAGATTCCTGAGCTTAAACGTCGGTGCGCGGGTCATCATGTTTTTGAAAACGCGGACAGTCGCGCCGCCTGATTTCGTGATCACGGAGCAGCCTCTGTTGACGCTGGCCACAAGAGCGCCTTCCGTCGTCGCAAGCGGCAGATAGTATTCACCGTCGGCATATTCGCCGCTGATCTTCAGGACGCCCGCAACGCCGACCGGGATCTGGACAGCGCCGATCAGGTTCTCTATATTCTTCTTCGTCACCTGTTCAACATCAAACGTAAAATTCGACAGATGGTCAAATTCGACATCTTTCATTTTCTCCAAAGCTGCCCGACGGACTTTTGACGCAGTCGTCTTGTCGGTCTCCTCTTCGATCTTTCTGAAAGACAGCTCTCCGGAAACAACCTTTTCACAAAGAGCTGCTTCTTCCGCTGTCAGATTTTCTGAAGTTGACATTATTCTCCCTCTTGATAGCCGGTCCTGCCGGTCCCCGATCCGTTCACCGGATCTCCGCCGCAGACAGTCGTCTTCTGCAGACAGTCGTCTTCTGCAGACAGTCGTCTTCTGCAGGCTGTTATCTTCTGCAGAAACCGTCTTTTACAGACGGCTCCGTATCAATCTGATTTCTGCGGAATATTCCTCAATATCATTTATATGTTGCCGTTTACGAACAATCTGCGCCTGTTTCTGTTTTATACCTTTTTCAACTGCCCTTTATCTTTCAGACATCTCCCGTTCATTTGTTTTCAGGCTTCTTCATGCTGAATCTCTGTCTGTCCTTCATTTTTTATTTTTAAGTTTTCAAATATGTTTAACAAATAGTTCTTATTCTATGAAATCGTTTTATGCCCGTTATCTTCATCAGTTCCCGGCGCCGTCTCCGCCGGGATATTCTGATATTTTCGAGGTTCTTCTATGTCTTGGGTTACACCTGCTCCTGAAAAAGCCGAAAAGCCGTTATACATCTGTGTTCTCGGAAACACACGCATCTCCCAGATCCCCGGGCTCTCCGGTGCCGGAAAGACGGCCGAGCTGACCGTTCTGACGCCGACCGGCGACAGCGAGATCATGCACACGGGAAACATCATCAGCGTTCCGTGCCTGCCGATGACGCCGCCGCTCGATACGCCGACGCCGGCCGTCATCACGAGGACATCGCTCAACCTGACAAAGATCCCGTACGCCTTCGTTGATGCGGGTCTTCTTCAGAAACCGGATGCCTGCGTCCCGGTCTGTTCAACCTGCGCGCAGTGCGGCGAAGATTTCAGGACAGGCATTGCCGTCCATGATCCGGAAAAGATCTTTGAGGACGCTGTCCGGATCGGACAGGAACTCGCACCGAAGACGGATCAGCCGGTCATCGGCGAAAGCACCCCCGGCGGCACAACAACAGCGCAGGGCGTTCTCTCCCTGCTCGGGTACGATGCCAAAAGCAGCAGCAGCTGTGATTCGAACCCGATGAATCTCAAAGAAGAAGTCCTGAAAGCCGCGATGGAAAAATCAGGCCTGACTTTCGGCTGTTTCAGAAACGACCCCTTCAAAGCTATTCAATATCTGGGAGACCCGATGATGCCGGTCGTCATGGGTCTCGTTGCCGGTTTCAAAAAATATGACCCGAAAATGAAGATCATCCTTGCCGGCGGCACGCAGATGGCCGCCGTTTTCGCCTGCGCCAAGGCAAACGGCCAGAATCTCGAAAACGTCTCTCTCGCAACGACCAAATACGTCAAAGAAGACGCGACCGCCAACTTCACGGAACTTTCCGGAAAGATCGGCTTCAAAGCCTACATCGCCGACCCCGGCTTCGGCAGATCATCCCTCCCCGGCATCCGCCGCTACGACGAAGGCACGATCAAAGAAGGCGCCGGCGCCGGCGGTGCCATGTACCTCGCCTGCCAGGCCGGCTTCACGCAGGATGAATTCGTCGCCGAAGTCGAAAACGTCTGTGCGATCCTGAAAGCCGGAAAAGTCTGAAAACCGGTCATATCTCAAAAGTCAAAAAGCGCAGCATTGCGGAACCGGCAATACATCGGATACAGAAATGTATTTCTGTCATCTGCATCATAGTCAGGGAAAGGGAAACAGCGGAAATTCCTTTTTCCTGATCTTTTTTCCTGTATCGATTTCAACGAGACATATCATGGCGCCGACAGATGATCTTAATGTTCTTATTAAATATATCCGTACAACTCTTTTTTTCCGCATTGCTGTTGCTGTCGGCTGTCCTCTGTTTCTGCTCACCGGTATTTTTATCTTCAGGAATTACGGATCTCCGTTTTTCTGTCCGGTCTATGAACTGACGGGATTATATTGTCCCGGATGCGGATCGACACGCGCTTGCCGATCTTTTTAATTTTGATCTGTGCAGCGCTGCCGGCCACAATATCTTTTTTGTGATCGCATTGCCGTGTGTAGGTTACTATCTGTTGAAAACGTACCTGCTCATCGTTACAGGCAAAGACATTCTTCCTTTCCCGGAAATATCTCTGAAAACAGCAGGAACCGTTTCTTTTCTGATATTGCTTTATGCCGTTCTCAGAAATATCCCTGTTTATCCTTTTACGATCCTTGCGCCGTGATGTGGTTTTGCGGCATACGGGCGTGATGTATGCAAACGTACTGTAAGTGTGCGTAATGTCTGTAAACGTGCCGTGTGCATGCGTGATGTATGCAAAAAAAGAAAGGCGACAGAAGTTCCGTATGATTTTGAAACTTCTGCCGCCTTTTGATAATCTCTTATTCCGACCGTTGCAGAACGGATCTCTTTTTCAGTCTGATCTCAGTGACTGAAACCGATTATAACGATAAAATATAAGAGATATAAGACCAAGATAACGATTGATACATAGTTGCACATGGTTGCAGTTTTGATCTTTCTGTCCGCTTCTTCCTGAGTGTCTGCGCTCATTGCCAGGAAAACAAAGATCAATGCGATGAGTCCCAGAGGGAAGCAAAGAAATATATTGATGACTGAAAGAATCAGGACAGTTGTCTGATTTTTCACTCTTGGGTTTTCCTTTTTCCTGACATCTTCACAAGCGCATCCGCATTTCATGCAGATTTCTGCTTCTTTCAGGATTTCTGCACCGCAGTGCGCACAGAACTTTGTTTCTTTTCCGGATCTCGCAGATATTCTGATTTCTGAAATACCATATACTGAAAAGCAGTATCGAAATAAAATCTGATTAAAAAAAGGAGACTGAATGTACAGGCATTCAGCCTCCCTCAGGACAAAAGATCTTTGAAAACGCTGTCAGGATCGGACAGGAGCTCGCGCCGAAGACGGATCAGCCGGTCATCGGCGAAAGCACGCCGGGCAGCACGACCACGGCTCAGGGCATTCTTTCCCTTCCGGGATATGATGCCAAAAGCAACAGCTGTGATTCCGATCCGATGATCGCCTGCCGGGCAGGCGTCACGCAGGACGAATTCATCGCCGAAGTCGAAAACGTCTGCGCGATCCTGAAAGCAGGAAAAGTCTGGTCATCTCTGATCACCCCGGCTTCTGCAAAGTCTGATAAAAAAGCCTGCACGAGACTGATCTCATGCAGGTTTTTTTCTTTTTACAATATCGGGCACAGTGCCTGTTTCCGATATTTTTTCTTCCGGGCATCATGACGGACTGACAGATTCGACAGATGAGACACTGTAGAACCCGATTATGACGACGAGCAGGATCACGCAAACTATGAACATGATGATACCTGCAATGCCGCACCATTTTGCATATCTGACCATCCGTTCGGCATCTTCCTGAGTTTTTGAGCTCAGCGCAAGAATAATGAGGATTACCGAACCGATCGCAAAGATCCGGAGAAGATACATATTGATGATCGTCAGGACAGCCACGATGATCAATTGGAGACTGTCTGAAATAATGATCTTTCCCGGGGCAGATCCGGCCTGACTGACTGATCCGTTTTCCGGCAGTCTTTCCTGTGTTGTCGCGTCCTGTGTTTCTCCTTTTGCTTCTTCCTGTGTTTCTCCTTTTGCTTCTTCCTGTGTTTCTTCTGCCTGCATGAGGCTTTCCGGAATGTCTTCCGTCAAGACTTTCCCGCATACCCGACAGACTTTTTCATCATCTTCAAGAGCTTTACCGCATTCTGTACAGAACATCTGATCTCTCCCTCCTTTCAGCAGTATCTGACATGACTCCGAAATATTATTTATATCCGATGTTTCCGGCATTCTCGTACGCTGAACAAACCGGATGTGAACAAACTGAATATGAACAACCGGACCATAACAACAGTATCTGAATAAAAAAAGGAGACTGAACGCATAAGCATTCAGTCTCCTCCGGGACGATCCTGTTCTGCCTCCTGCAGTCGTGTGCGGGAATCTGACGGATCTGTTTCTTTACTGATATCTTTTTCAGACATCATCAGCCGTGTCCGGGATCTCCGGTCTCAGTTCTTTGACCAGACTGATGAGGAACAGGTTGCAGATCGGCGTCGTGATCAGTGCCAGGATACCGAAAACAAGGCTTCCGATGAATGTGAGGATGGATATGATGATAATGGCAACAATCGTCGCGAGGATGTTTTCTTTGGAAATGGACAGGCTTTCTTTCATTGCATCAATGACACCCTTGGAAGAATCCAGGACGAAGATCGTCTCGGCATACACCAGACCGATCATAACAAGGAATATGAGGATGTATGCGATGAAGAATGCCATGACGGCAAGATATTCATTGATCTGGGAAAGAACGCCGAACAGAATGCCTGCGATAATACCGATGATGAACACCAGGACAAAGAGAACGATCGCAAACATCCAGCCTCTGATGAAACGCTTGACTGAGCGGAAGGCGAAGAAAACATCGCCGATCTCAACTTTTTCACCGCGGAATGCTTTGACGGCCATATACGCAAGACCGTATATTCCCGGTCCTGCAGTGACGATCAGACAAACCAATATCATGGAAATGATAGTGCCGACGACCAGTGCAACAGCATTGTTTTTGAAAAGATCCAATGACTGCTTGAGGCTGTCGGTGACTGCATCTAAGCTCATATTTAATCTCCTTTGCTTTTTTAACAAATGTTTACAGTTTACATCTTGTCCGTATGACCGGCATACCGGCCTGTTCAAGGCCGGTCAGCACAGATCATCTGACAAATTCAATCTGCCTACGGCGGCAGATCTTCTCAAAACAAGAATCACAGATACGATTTCCTCATGAAATCATCATATTGTCATCATACTGTCCGAAGGACAATCTGACTCTTTCAATCGGTCAACCCTGCGGCATTCATACTTCATTGATGTCTTCCCGGTTCCTGTACAATACATTTCCCGGCTGAATATTTCAGCGGCATGAAATGATCCATGTCCGGAGATCTGAATACAGAAGACAAACTGATTCCGACCGGATTGCATTATTACTTATGTATTCTTCCGATATATAAGTCAATCTGAAACAATCTCCTGAAATGACTTCTGATCGGCCGCCATCCGAACAGTTCCGGTCTGAAAATCTGTTTTTCCGGAGGATGTCCGGCGTGCGGCACGATTTCCGATGATTTTTTCAGTCGGATATGGTGTCAAAAATTTTGATACAATGTGCGAAAACGCCCTTCACGAAACCTCGGAAGTTCCGTGCAGCATCGTCCGTCTTTTTTCAATTGTTCTCCTTCATGTTTTCCCCGGGATGCTTTCCGGTCTTTTCTGTGACCCGGAAGAACATCAGATAATAAGAAAAGATCAGAAAAGAAAAACCGAAAGAACAGGAAAATACAGGCAGGATACGGGCAGAGAGACAGACCAAAAAAAAGGCCGATGAGGAAAAATTCCTCATCGGCGGAATACTTATCCGTTTTGGGGATGTGTTTGTGGTTTTACAGTATTTTATGGATTTGTGGGTTTATGGGTTTGTGGTTTTCGTTTTTTATGTGCTTTTTGGGTTGCAGAACGTTTTTAAAATCTACAGAGTTTCGTTTTTATGTGGTTTGTGGATCTCCCTTTCGGGATGACAGACATTTCTGAATGCATCAGCAACGTTTTTCATCGTGTCTTTGGAGGTTATATGAATCACCGTTGCAGTTATGCCTGCAATTCACCTCTTACACACATGTAGTATTTAAATGTTGCGTATAGCAAAAAATCCGCCAAAAAACACGGCAGTGTCTACTGGGCACGTTTTTATAAAATCATTATGCATTGCATTCAAAATTTTTGATGATGTGTTCCGAAATCGGTCTGCATCCTTTCTTTCTTTTTTGTCCGTCTGCAGGAATTTTCTGATATTTTCTGTCCTTCTTCGGAAAAATTCCCGGAATTTCCGGGTGCTTATCCGTCCTTTCCGGGCGGCGCGGCAATTTCTGATGACGATCTGAAAAGATCATCTGAAAATAAAAAAAGAGACCGGAAAACGATCCGGATATTCTCATGAACGATCGTTTTCCTGATCTGTGTGATGCGCATCAGACAGGAACCGGCACAGACGATGGCCCGGGATCATTGCCCGACATTGTCCTTTCCGGTCTCTGATACCTTGTTTCTGCCTGATTTCAGGACTCTGCCTGATTTCAGGAATCGGTATTCTTCATCTTTTACGGATTCTTCCGGGACGTCATCCGCATTTCCGGCTCCGTCCGTTGTCGTTCCGGCATCCGTGATGGTTTCTTCGACGTATTCTTCTTCAAACTCGGCATATTCGTAACTGCCGTCCTCTTCTTCGCCGTCTTCAACGTCTTCATATCCTTCGTTCTCTTTTTCGGCGTCTTTTACCTGCTTTTCTTTCAGATCGATCGTCAGATGGGACAGAAGGACAACGGAAAACGGGAAAGTCAGGATGACCAGAATGCCGCCGGCGCAGCTTCCGATCAGATTGATGATGTACATGGCCGCCAGAAGGCAGACTGTCGCAGCAATGTTCTTTCCGGTCAGAGAGATGCTCTGCGAAATGGCGCTCAGAACGCCTGTTTCCGTGTCCATGACATAAATGACCTCTGAGTAAAGGAGACCGAATGAAATGACGATTGAAACGATGAGCAGAACAAAAGCCGCCAGCAGCGCTGCCAGAACAGCTTCCGGCGTGTAAGCCGAATAATCGCCTGACATCACGAAAGTGACTCCTGCGATAATAAGGAGGAAAGCGACAAACAGGACAACGATGATCAGAAAGACGACGAAGCCGTAGAAGTAACTTCTGACAAAAGTCTTTAACGAACGGAACGGTTCAAACAGATCTTCTACCTGTGTTTTTCCTTCACGCGCGCCTTTGATGCCCATATATGTCATGCCGTAGAGCATCGGCGGCATCAGAAACGGGATAATAAAAGAAGCAAGAAACGCGATCGCTGACGCAATGATGTACGCCGTGAAATTGTTTTTATATGTATCAAAAGATTTCTCAAGACTCTTCGTAAAAATATCTGCACTCATGGAATGCCTCCGGTCAATATTCATACATATACGGCCCGAACGTGTATAATGATTCCGAATGTCAGGTCAGGCGCCTGTCCGGATATCAGCGCATCGCCCGGCCGGGAAAACGCATGACGGCTTTTCCGTCGTTTTTTCAGATCCGCCTCTTTTTCAGACCTGTTTTTGTTTTTCTGCTCTGCCTCTTTTTTCAGACAGTTTTTTGTTTTTCTGCTCTGCCTCTTTTTTCAGACTGTTTTTTGTTTTTTCTGCTCTGCCTTTTTCCGGACAGGTCTCTGTTTTTTCCGGATCCGTCTTTATTTTCCGGTGTCGCTTTATGTTCCCTGTCAGATCGGGCGATGACGGCTTTGTGACATGGCTCATGTCTTCCCAGACGCCTTTGAGTTTTCCGCTGAGCGCCAGTTTCCCGAGTTTTTCGGAAACTTCCGGACTGACTTTTGCCGGGATCTCATTCTCATACGGCGTTCCCGGAAGCGGCGTCAGATAATGCGCTCTGACTTCACCGCCCCTGCGGCAGATCTCATCGATCAGTTCCAGAGTCTTTTCCTGATCCTCCGCCGTCTCTGTCGGAAAGCCTGTGATGAAATCAACGATCGGCGTGATCCCGTGACTGAAACAGATATCAAGAGCAATTCTGACATCTTCTGATGTATGCCCTCTTCCGATCTCTTTCAGGATCGCATCGCTTCCCGACTGGGCTCCGATGCTGAGCGAATCGTTATCGGCATATTTCACGAGGATATCCATGAGTTCATCCGATACGAAATCCGGACGGACTTCCGACGGGAACGTCCCGAAAAAGATGCGTTTTCTGTCACAATCATCCGATGAGGGAGAGAGTTCAGAAAGAGATGAGAGGAGCGATTCCACGCGGTCCGGCTCTGCCTTCAGACCGTTCGATCCGTAGGCGAACGCGTTCGACGTGATGAACCTGAGATCATCATAATAAGCCGCATATTTCACGATCTCCGGAATGCTCCGGTGGCGCATTTTCCGCCCGAAAAGACGCGGCGTCTGACAGTATCTGCAGCCGTGCGGGCATCCTCTGGAAATCTCAAGCGGCCGCCACATACCGTCCGGACAGAAACACGGGAATCTGTCAAGATCCGCATACGGCCGCCTTTCCGTGCGGATACAGTCATTCCCTGTACCGCTGCAGCTCTCATATCCGGGTCCGTTTTTCCGGAACGCAATGCCGCGGATGCCTGAGAGCATTTCCGCATCGGGAAGCCTTCCGGCAGCCATTTCTCTTTTCACGAGCGCGATCAGTTCCGGCAGCGTCTCTTCACCCTCGCCGACAACGACAGCATCGAACACGTCGGCTGAATCCTCCGGCGCGCCTGACGGATGCGGTCCGCCGGCGATGAAATACACCGGCCTGCCTTCTTTTCCGGAACGCCGGCGCGCCTCGGTTACTTCCCGGAAGAGCGCCTCTTTCTGATTCGTAAAAATACTGTATACCATGATCCCGGGACGCGGCTCATCTGTAAGATCCGCCTCCGGAACGACCGGCGCCAACGCCGAAAAACTGTAACTGTTTTTTTTCAGAAAACGGAAATGAACCGGGATCCCTGCCCCGTCGTTTGCGGCAGACAGGCCGTCCGGTTTTTCTGATCCGGGTACTGACATCGTCTGATCCTTCACAGTCCTTCACGCAATTTCAATAAATCCGTCCGTGCCGCTGACCGTGACGAGATCGCCGTTTTTCAGAAATGAGCGGACATCCTTTTCCGGCCTGTCCACCAGCGGGATCGACGAAATGATCGCACCGACCGCAACGATCGTCTCGCAATCCTCATTGATGATCGCCGCAGGCGCAGCATTGTTCTTTTTCAGCTGATAGATGACATACGACCCCACCGTCGATCCTTTCCCGCGCGGGAACACGAGAACGGTATCCTTGACGGACTGCCCGTAAAGCTCATGGTTCTTATCAACAACGACACCTGTTTTCGGATCGACCGTCCCTAAAAACGAGATGGCATCCTTTGTCATGAGGACTCTCCCGGAAGCAGCACCCCGCGAGATCGATCTGCCTTTGATTCTTTCAGACATTTTCGACTGTCTCCTGCTCTTTGTATGTATACCGTGTATGAAGCAATCCTGTCCATATAAACTATAAACATTCCGGGAAAGGCCGGTTATGATCACCTTTCCTGTCTGTGTCCGGATCCTGCCGGACTTTTCATCCGCTTTCATCCGGGTTTTCGCTTTCTTTCTGATCGGTCATATCCGTGTCGAGAATGATCATGTGCGTATAATCCGGATAGAGCGCCTGTATCTCTCTGTTGAGGATCTCCGATGCTTCTTTTCTCCCGATGTCGAAACTGACAACAACATCAAAACGCATCATCTTCTCCCCGGGATCTGCGTAAAAACCGTGCATCTGAAGAGCCCAGTCGTGTGCTGTCACAGTTTTCTGAACATCGTCCCGGATCCGTATGACTTCTTCATCCTTCGTGTTGTACGAATAGATGCCTATGCCCGTCAGGATAACGCCGGTTTCCTGATGGACTCTGGCCTGTACCCTCCGCGTCAGCAGATCCACCTGATCCACTGTCATGGTATCGGGAAGTTCAAGATGGACAGAGCCGTAATACTTATTCGGTCCGTAATCGAACAGGACAAGATCATAGGCGCCGCGGACGGCTTCTTCTTCCTTCAGGATCCGTGTGATCTGCGCGTTCATCCGGGCATCGCCTCTCTGTCCGATGATGTCGTTCAGCGTTTCGGCCATCATCCCGATGCCGGCCTTGATGATCACAGCCGCAATGACAACGCCGACATAAGCTTCCAGCGATACGCCCCGGATCAGGAAAATGATCGCCGAGACAAGAACCGAAGCCGAAAGGACCGCATCGAACACGGCATCCGATCCGGAAGCCGTCAGCGCGCCGGAATTTACTTTTTCGCCCTGTTTTTTGACGTATCTGCCCAGGATCAGTTTTACAACGATCGCAACAGCAATGATGACCAGAGAGACCATACCGTAATCCGCCGTCTCCGGATGAATGATCTTCCTGACGGATTCGACCAGAGAAGAAATGCCGGCATAGAGGACGATCGAGGCGACGACCATGGAACTGAGATATTCCACTCTGCCGTAACCGAAAGGATGTTTCCTGTCCGGCTGCTTTGAACCGAATTTCGCCCCGATGATCGTGACGACAGAAGACATCGCATCTGAAAGATTGTTGACGGCATCCAATGTCACCGCGATCGAATTCGAAATCAGGCCGACGGCAGCCTTAAAAGCGGCCAGGAGCACGTTCGTGATGATGCTGATCACGCTTGTCCTGACGATCGTTTTTTCTCTTTCGGCATCGTTCGCCGCCATGTCTGTCCCGTTTCCGGCCATTGACGCACCGGTTTCATTTTCAGCCGATGTCATATCCGTTTCATTTCCGGGATTTGGCCTGTCTGTCTCACTTTCAGCCATTGTCATAACCTGATCTGCTGTAAATCGCCGGCCGCTTATTAATATTGCGGATTTCCTGCGATACACCCGGTTCTCTTCAGAGCTCCGGCCGACTGTTTTTACCGATCCTGAATGTTTTAACACAAATATCAAATAGTTACGGACCTTAATTCGAATCCTGCACCTGCATTATATTTACATTATGTTCAATCACGGGGCCTATTATGACAGGATCTGTAATCAACAAAAGAGTCTATGTGGAAAAGAAGCCGGGATTCCGGACGGAAGCCCTCGATCTTTATGCGGATCTCCGGGAGAATCTGAATATCAGCGCGACCGGACTCCGCCTGATCAACACGTACGATGTTTTCGGGATCGACCCGGAAATCTGCGAAGCTGCTGAAAAGACCGTTTTTACGGAAGTCATGATCGACGATCTCATCGAGCCCGACTTTTCCGGATGCGTTTATTTTGCCGCAGAAACGCTTCCCGGCCAGTATGACCAGCGCGCCGACAGCGCCGTCCAGTGCATCAAACTTCTCGATCCGTCATCTGATTGCCGGATCACATGCGGCAAAATCATCATCCTTGAAGGAAACGAGGAAGAAAACCGCCGCGACCTCGACCGCATCAAAAAATATCTGATCAACCCGATCGAATCCCGCGAAAAAGATCTCAGCATCCTCGCCGTTGACAGAAACGTCGACGTCACGCCTCTTGAAGTCTATCCGGATTTCCTGACGCTCGACCGCGACGGCATCGCATCCTTTATCAGAACACACGGCCTTGCCATGAGCCTCGAAGACTGTCTCCTCATTCAGGATTATTTCAGGAGCGAAGAAAAAAGGAACCCGACGGAAACAGAGATCCGCGTCCTCGATACCTACTGGTCGGACCACTGCCGTCACACGACATTCGAGACAAGCCTTCAGAATATCACGATCCGCACGGACCGGTTCGGCGAAGAGATTCAGAAAGCATTCGACCGCTATCTTGAGATCAGACGCGAGTGCGGCAGATCCGAAAGACCGATGACGCTCATGGACATGGGCACGATCAACGCAAAATATCTCCGTTCCCGCGGTCTCCTCAAAGACGTCGAAGTCAGCGAAGAGATCAACGCCTGCAGCATCTTCATCAACGTCGACCACGACGGTGTCCCCGAAAAATGGCTCCTCATGTTCAAAAACGAAACGCACAACCACCCGACGGAGATCGAACCCTTCGGCGGCGCCTCGACATGCATCGGCGGCGCGATCCGCGATCCGCTCTCCGGCAGGAGTTACGTCTATCAGGCCATGCGCATCAGCGGCTGCGGAAACGTCCTCGCCCCCGTCGAAGACACGCTTCCCGGAAAACTCCCGCAGAAGATCATCAGCAAAAAAGCAACACGCGGCAACTCTTCCTACGGCAACCAGATCGGCCTTCCGACGACTTTCGCCAAAGAAGTCTATCACCCCGATTTCGTCGCCAAGCACATGGAAGTCGGCGCCGTCGTCGGCGCAGCGCCGGCCGAAAACGTCGTCAGGAAAACACCTGAACCGGGAGATGTCATCATCCTTCTCGGCGGCCGCACAGGAAGAGACGGCATCGGCGGTGCCACGGGCTCTTCCAAGGAACACAATCAGTCATCCCTGACCGTCTGCGCCAGCGAAGTCCAGAAAGGAAACGCGCCGGAAGAACGCAAGATCCAGAGACTTTTCAGGAACCCCGACTGCACGAAACTCATCAGAAAATGCAACGACTTCGGTGCCGGCGGCGTCTGTGTCGCGATCGGTGAACTGGCGCCGGGTCTCATGATCCATCTGGAAAACGTCCGGACCAAATATGCCGGCCTCAACGCCACGGAACTTGCCGTCAGCGAAAGCCAGGAAAGGATGGCCGTCGTCGTTTCCGGAAAAGACGAAAAAGAATTCATCCGTCTGGCCGAAGCTGAAAATCTTGAAGCTTACCGCGTCGCGGAAGTCATCGAAGAGCCGCGTCTCGTCATCTGCCTCAACGATCAGAAAGTCGTCGACATCTCCCGCGCTTTCATCGACACCTGCGGCGTCCGCCAGCGTACCGACGTCGTCATCGGAAAAAGCGACGCCGAAAATCCATTCGAAGTCCGCGGCCGTGACGGAAAACTGCTGACACAGCTGACAAAAGAAGCTGTCCTTGAGACGCTTTCCGACATGAACGTCGCCTCTCAGAAGGGTCTTGCAGAAATGTTCGACGCCTCCATCGGCTCGACGACCGTCATGATGCCTTTCGGCGGCCGGATGCAGCTGACACCGACGCAGGCTTCCGTCCAGAAGATCCCGGTCCTTGACGGAAAAACGACGACATGCAGCATCCTTGCTTACGGATACGATCCGGCCGTCATGAAATATTCCTGTTTCGCAGGCGCCATGTACAGTGTCCTTTCCTCGATGGCCAAAACGGTCGCCGTCGGCGGCCGTCCGGAAGATATCCGTTTCTCCTTCCAGGAATATTTCGAACGCCTCAACAAAGATCCCGTCCGCTGGGGAAAAGTCACCGAAGCGCTTTTGGGCGCCATGACGATCCAGGACTTTTTCGATCTGGCTTCCATCGGCGGAAAAGACAGCATGAGCGGCACTTTCAACACGATCAGCGTCCCGCCGACGCTGATCTCTTTTGCCTGCTCCGCGGGCTCAACGAAGAATATCATCACGCCGGAACTCAAAAGAGCCGGGAATTTCCTGACGCTCTTCAGACCGGAGATCAGCGCAGAAGGCCTGCCTTCTCCTGAAAGTTACAAAGAGATCTTCGAAAATGTCCGGAAAGGGATCGCCGGCGGAAAGATCATTTCCGCCTATGTCGCTGAACAGGGCGGCGTGCTCCCGGCTCTCATGAAGATGAGTTTCGGAAACGAACTCGGATTCGATATTTCCGACATTTCCGCAGACCAAAAAGGCCTCGATCTCATCCGTCTGATGCCGGGCGCGATCATCACTGAAAGTGAAAGACCGCTCGATGCGGCCGATGCCGGAAAATACGCCGCTCTGCTCGGAAAAGTCACAGATTCCGGATACACGGTCAGAACAGGTTCCGGTACTGTTTCCCTGACAAAAGAAGAGGCGCTTTCTGCCTGGATGAAGACTTTCGACGCCCTCTACCCCGTCACCGCGCCGGCTGTCCGGGATCCGTCCGCTCTCCCCGGAACAAACGATCTTCCGATCCGTGATTTCACTTCCGGCAGAAAATTCAAAGCCGCTCACCCGGTCGATGTCGTCAAAGTCCTCATTCCGGTCTTCCCGGGAAGCAACTGTGAATACGACGTCAAACGCGCTTTTGAAGAAGAAGGCGCCGAAGTCACGGTCTTCGTTTTCAGAAATATGACGGAATCTGCCGTTTTCGAGTCGATCGACGAGATGGCCGATCTGATCGGAAAGACGAACATCCTGGCGATCCCGGGCGGTTTCTCAAGCGGCGACGAGCCCGACGGCAGCGCGAAATTCATCGTCAACGTCCTCCTGAATGAAAAGATCAGAAATGCCGTTCATGCGCTCCTCGCCCGCGACGGTCTGATCCTCGGTATCTGCAACGGCTTCCAGGCGCTCATCAAATCCGGTCTTCTCCCGTACGGCGAGATCAGAGCGCCCGAAAGCGACAATCCGACACTTTTCAGAAATACGATCAACAGACACGTTTCCTGCATGGTGACGACACGCGTCGCATCCGACAATTCTCCGTGGCTTGCGGGTCTGACGCCGGGCGAATGCCACACTGTCCCTGTCAGTCACGGTGAAGGCCGCTTCGTCGCCTCTCCTGAAATGACTGAACAGCTTTTCAGGAACGGTCAGGTCGCTTTCCTTTACAGCACGCCCGAAGGCATCCCGACAATGGACGGCCGTTTCAACCCGAACGGCAGCAGCTGCGCGATCGAAGGCATCGTCTCCCCGGACGGCCGCGTCCTCGGCAAAATGGGGCACTCCGAACGTTACTTCAAAGACGTTTTCATGAACATCCCGGGCAACAAAAAACAGAATATATTCGCAAACGGTGTCCGCTATTTCAGAAAAGAATAACCCCGTTTCAGACAGAGCCGGCCGCCCGGAATATGCCGGCTCTTCAAATTTTTATATGATGTTTTCAGATCCTTTTCTGACCCTTTTCCTCTTTTCCGGTCTCTTCCGATCTGAATCTCTTTAATCCGGTACAGATCTGATCCGATTCGGTCCGATCACCTGTTTACGCCCGGCCTGCAGCGGGACTGACCATAACGGATCCCGAAACATTATATCCGATCCCCGGATATGAGAGGACATGACTGAAAAGACGCTGATCATATCCGATTCATGCATCGGCTGCGGCCAATGCGTCAAAGTGTGCATCCGCGGGCATCTCCGTGTCGGCGATGACGATAAAGTGCACGAAACAGATTCTCCTTATTCCTGTTTCAGATGCGGGCATTGTCTGGCCGTCTGCCCGAAAGATGCTGTCAGGCTGAAAGATTCCGCTGAAGATCCGGTCCCGGCCGGCGTCTGTCCGGTGACACCGGATGACCTGTCTCTTCTTTTCCGTACCCGGCGCAGTATGCGCTGGTTTGACCGGTGCTGCACGGCAGAAGAAATAAAGTCGGTCATATCCGCAGCCGGCTATGCGCCGACAGCCGAAAATTCACAGAAAGTTTCATTTGCCGTCATCGACAGTCGTTTTTCAGAATTCATGGAACTTCTCGCATCGATCCTGAAAGAACACACGGACGAGCATCCGCGGATAGGACAGTTCGTCCGGTATGTCGAGGACGGGCAGAAAGAAAAGAATAATCCGTTCACATGGGAAGGCCGGCAGCTGATCATCATTTTTGCCCGTCTGCCGATCGACGCGGCGATAACGGCGGAACAGATCGATCTGGCAGCCTTCGCCGCCGGGTTGGGCGGCTTTCATTCCCGGTGGATGCTTTCAGCATCGGAACACGATCCTGAAAGATTCATGTCATTTTTCCCGGAGATCGAAGACGGACTTGTCGCTCATGCTGTCTATGTGATCGGACATCCGCGGATCAGATTCAGACGCACCGTTCCGCGGAACGAACGCCGGATCCTGTGGATGTGAATCTCTGATTTTTTCTGATGACCGGACACCAAAAATAAGACGACTCGATCATTCACCAAAAATAAGACAACCTGATCATTTACCAAAAATAAGACGACCTGATCATGCATCAAAAATCAGATGGCCGGTCAAAGATCAAAAATGAGACGGTGCGGATCACAAAAATCCGATGATCTGCCTGAAACAGCATAAAAAAAGATTTCCCGGTGACCGGGACACGATCTGTCTGAACGATCACCGCAAAAATAAAAAAAAGCGTTCTGCCTGACGGCAGAACGCTTTTTTTTTGATCAGTACTCAGTACTTCAGGGTCTTGACGAATTCTGCCCAGGCCTTGAGGTTCTCGTTCGGAGAGTTGGTGACGAT
>JAGAEB010000028.1 GCA_017613335.1 Methanosarcinaceae archaeon | reverse complement strand
TTCTGCCCGTTCGTCCGAAATCCTGCTGCACGATCCTGACTGCGCTGTCATTCAGCAGCTTCATGAATTCAGAAGTGTCAGCGGACTTGATGGCTATGATTCTGTCAGGGGACTGTTCATTGAAGGAAATCCGGTTTATCCCGGATCAGAGATCCGCAGCAGGACACATATTCAATTATGCGTCTGCAATCCGAACTGCATCAAAGGATATTTCAGACCCGTTGAAGCGGACAATGACTATGCAATGCCGTAAACGGCATATCGCCTGCAGAATCATTCCGTTCAGGGATGATTCCGATGCAGTCAGCCGGTCTCTTCTGAAATCTGTGATGTGTTGTCAAAAAAACAAAAAAAAGCCTGAAACAAAAAAAAGCTGAAAAGACCAAAAAAGCTGAAAAGACCAAAAAAGCTGAAAAGGCCAAAAAAAGAGCCTGTCAGGAAGGATCCTGACAGGCTCTTTCAGTTCCGCTTGCGGGAAATACGTCAGACTGTTTACGAGTCGCCGTTGAGTTTGTTTTTCAGGCGCCACTTGTAGTCTCTCTGGCATTTCATTCTGCCGAAGCCGCAGGCAGTGCACTGTTTGGTGTGAACGTTTAAAGAAACACGGCCGCATCTTCTGCAGACGGTGTGGGTTCTCTTTTGTCTCTGACCGAGCGTAGGCGTACCTTTCGTCATCTTATATCACCTTATTAAAATGACAGACGTTCTGAATGATAACGGTCTGTCTTTGAAATTATGATCAATTGTATTGAGACACAAAAACCGCCGATTTATTCAGAAACGAATTCTTTTGACCGGAAACACTGTCCCGATGCGGTTTTACATCTCTTCCGGAAGTCTCCGGAACCCTCGCACTGTTTGATTTTTCAAAAGCGGAACACAATCAATGATATCACGCTGAATCGTATTCAACATATTTAAAGCATTCGCCGGTTCCGGAATCGCTGTCCTTCATGAAAATCCCCGGACGCCGCAAAGACCGGCAATCTGTCTCCGGACGCTGCAGGATCCTCCTAAAATCTGTTTCCGGATTTCCGGGATCCCGGAAAATCCGGTTCCCGACTGCCGTCACTCACTGTCGGGACGCGGTGACACATAAACGACATTGTCGCCGCGAAGGATCAGGCTCGAATATTTTCTGACGGATTCCCCGTCCTTTTTTTCATCAACATTATCCAGAACAAGATTCATGTGGATGTCGTAACCCTTCAGCTCCCCGTAAAATTCACGGCCGCCTTTCAGGCGGACAACGACAGACTTGTTCAGAGAATCCATTAAAATATCAAGAGGTCTTCCGGTCGTCATGATCGATACGTTCATCTTTCTATTATATAAATTCGATTCCGAACGATATGTTCCCGCGTCTCTTTGGTGTTCTGCCGGCATTTCCCTGACACATTCAGAAAAACAGAGATGTCCGGACATAAAAAACAGAATACGGTTTCCCGACGATAAAAAACAGAATACCGGTCCCCGACGACAGAAAAACAGAATACCGGTTCCCGACGACAGAAAAACAGAATACCGGTTCCCGACGATAAAAAAAGCCGGCTGTCCGGTGCTTTTCAGGAAAAGCACAGAACGCCGGCATTTAAAAAAAGACCCTGAAATAAGGCTCTTCAGGATTCCAGGACAGCCCGGATCTTTTCCGTCACGATCTTGTTGATCAGTTTACCGTCGGCTTTTCCGCGGAACTGCGCCATGACAGGTCCCATGAGCGGTCCGGTCGCGGCCATGCCTTTGCTGCGGATGAAATCCGTTTTCTGCGCCACGAGATCATCAACGAACGATTCGATCTCGGAGACATCGACGTTTCCGATGCCGAGATCACCGATGATCTCTTCCGTCGATCTGTCCGGCGTTCTGCAGAATGATGAAAGAATGTCCCGGACGGCATCTTTGGATGCTTTTCCGGAGGCGACGGCATCGAACGTCTTTTCGAAATGATCATCTTTCAGAACATCGATATCTTCGCCGTCTCTCTTCATTTCCGGCAGGATGCCTGTAAAGACGCGGGCCATGAGCGTCGGCGTGACGCTTTCGTTTCCTTTGTATTTCGCGGCCAGTTTTTCGAAAAGATCCGCGTGGGACGAGAAGGCGATCTTTTCTGCAAATTCATCGTTCAGAGCATAGTCTTTTCCCATACGGACAGCCTTTTCGGTCAGAAGTTCCGGCAGTCTGATGTTCTTATAATACTCACGGTCCAGCGGGATCGGTTCAACATCCGTCTCCGGGTGCATTCTGGCAGCGCCCGGCATCGGTCTCATATAGGAAGAGTTGCCGTCCGGAAGTGCGTGACGGACTTCCGCCGGAATGCCGACAAGCGTCTGCTGCGCTCTTTCAACAACGGCTTCCATGGCTCTTCTGATCATATCTTCTCTTCCGGCCATCATGATCACCGCATCTTCAGGAGCCGCTTTCATGAAGCTTCTGAGCTTTTCGACTTCTTCCGGCGTGATGCCGTAGGCAGGCAGTTCATCCGTGTGGAAAAGACCGGTCACGCCGAGCGCTTTTCCCTTATCGGAGAATTCCGTTCCGAGACGTCTTCCGGGCATCACTTCACGGCCGACGAATCCGTCGAATCCTTTCAGCAGGATCGCCACGATCTTTCCGTTTTCAGATTTCAGGCCTTTCTGAAGGACTTTTGAAGACGTGTTCTCAAAAAGGGATGTCACATCGACGATCTCGCCCGGAACGGAAGCGCCGCGGGCGTTGAGCTCGTCACGGATCGCGATGAGTGTCTGCTGGCGGACGATCTCTCTTTTGATGAGTTCTTCCATCATATCAAGCGCCTGAACGCCTTTGAGTTCGATCCTTCTGCCGCCGGTGATGGAAATGTTGACATCCTGACGGATCGTTCCGAGACCTCTCTTGACTCTTCCCGTGGAACGCAGCGTCATGCCGATGCGCGCAGCAACGGCGCGGGCCTGCTGCGGCGTTCTGATATCCGGCTCAGTCGCGATCTCCGCCAGCGGGATACCGAGGCGGTCGAGAGAGAACATGAGATAATCCTCGGTCGTGCCGAGGGACGGCGCAGAATCTTCTTCAACGCAGAGACTGGCGATGCGGCAGTTGCCTTCCGGCGTTTCCACAAGACCGTGACCGGCGATGTATGACGTTCTCTGATAACCGGTGACACCCGATCCGTCGACGATGATCTTTCTCATGACCTGGATGTTGTCGACGGTGACCATTCTGAAATATTTGGCGATCGTCAGACCGATGTCGAGCGCTTCCGGGTTCATCGTTGCCGGGGATTCTTCATCGATGTCGCCGAGGCAGACGTTCTCATATCCTTTGTAAATGTATTTTCTTCCGGATTTCGTCTGTTCAACGACGGCTGCATCGAGCATACCGAGGTTGTTGGCTTTCGGACGAAGATATCTCATGAATTCGAATGTGATGTCTTCTTCCTTCATCGTGTGGTTCGGGCAGTGGCAGTGGAGCTTTTCAGCAGAATCCAGCTGCTGATGGATCTCCAGGCCGACCATCAGGCCGATCTTTTCGTAATCGAAACTTTCCGGAATGGTTACTGATGTACTTTTTGTACTTTTGGATGTGCTTTCTGCCAAGGAAATCCCCTCGCATCGGATGCGCAACAGGCATCTTTTAAATTTTTGACTATCAGAACAGAACAATGTCTGATAAAGCTATCCTGAAAAAAGAGCCTATAGAGTATAGTCATATTTAAATGATTGGTCACGGTGACCGGCGGCCGGGTCAGGGGAAACAGTACGTTTAAATAAAATCATTATGTTCTGTCTACACCTTTATGAATAATTCAAATGGAGGATCCTTAAATGACAAAAGTCGAAAACTGTACGACCTGCAGCGTCAGCCTTGTCGAAGACGGTTCTGTCAGATTCCCGTGCCCGAACTGCGGCGAAGAGATCGGCAGATGCAAGAGCTGCAGAGTTCTCGGAAACACTTACAAATGCCCGAAATGCGGATTTGTCGGACCGTGATCCCGGTTCCTTGTATGGCAATAAAATTATCTTCCCGGCCGGCAGCTGTCCGATGCCGGGTTCTTATAACCCGAAAATTATCTTATACACAAAAACTGTCAGGTGAAAACATGGGACAAGTTAAAGTTGAAATGCAGGTTATGCCGGCAGACCCCGATGTCGACCTCGGCCTTCTCAAACAGAAGATCGTCGACTGTATGCCGTCCTGCGCAAAAATATGCGCTGAGATCTCTGAAGTTCCGATCGCTTTCGGTTTAAAAGCACTCAAAGTCTACGTTCTCGTCGAAGACGCCGAAGGCGGTGTCGAATCCGTTGAACAGGCCATCAATGCTCTTCCGGAATCCGCTGACGAAGTCAGAATCCTCGATATGGACAGAATCTGATCAGATCTGATCCGAAATCAGAACAGCCCGTCTGAACGGGGCTGTTCTGATTTTTTTATTTTCTTTTTTTCGTTTCTGCCTTGTTGTTAGTTTATTTTGACACCGTTTTTATTCTGTTTACTGTATTCTGTCATTTTTTGTGTCTGACACATATTTATTCTTTCCCGATTACGTTTTTCTTTTTTCCATCACTGTTTTTCCTTTTTCCGTCTCCGTTTATCCTTTTGCCGTCCCCGTTTCTGAAAAAATTAATATGTCTTCTGATCTTTTCGGATATTATCTGTATTGCCGGAGGAACAAATGTGAAACAATGTACGGATTCCGGGGATCTTCACAGAAGACTCCGGAAAATTATCGGCCAGGTTCAGGCTGTCGACCGCATGATCGATGAAGACATTCCCTGTGAAGATATCCTGACCCAGATCAGCGCTGCCAAATCCGCCCTCAATAAAGCAGGTCAGATCATTCTGGAAAATCACATCAGGCACTGCGTCAAAGACGGAATTGAAAACGGAAATGCAGACGAAACGATTGAAAATTTCACAAAAGCCATTGAGCGTTTTGCCAATATGAAATAACTGACTGTTCCATCCCGGAATTCTGATCAGACAGAATAATGACGTGAAAGGACAGAAATCTCGACGTCTTTTTCTGCAGCGTTTTTCCGCTTTTTTCCGCCTTGTCGCCTTTGCTGTCTTTGCTGTCTTTGCTTTCTTGGTTGTCTTTGTCTCCTTTGCTGTCTTTGCTTTCTTGGTTGTCTTTGTCTCCTTTGCTGTCTTTGCTTTCTTGGTTGTCTTTGTCTCCTTTGCTGTCTTTGCTTTCTTGGTTGTC
>JAGAEB010000027.1 GCA_017613335.1 Methanosarcinaceae archaeon | reverse complement strand
GTCACACACTTGTGTCATTCACTTGTGTCATTCACTTGTGATGTTCACTTTTGTCACACACTTGTGTCACACACTTGTGTCATGCACATGTGTCACTCACTTGTGTCACACACTTGTGTCATTCACTTGTGTCACGCACCTGTGTCACGCACCTGTGTCACGCACTTGTGTCACACACTTGTGTCACACACTTGTGTCATACACTTGTGTCATTCACTTGTGTCACGCACCTGTGTCACGCACCTGTGTCACGCACCTGTGTCACTCACTTGTGTCACACACTTGTGTCACACACTTGTGTCACACACTTGTGTCGCACACTTGTGTCACACACTTGTGTCGCACGCTTGTGTCGCACACTTGTGTCGATCGGGTTTCCGGTAAACTTTTTTTAGCATATCTGCCGTTAGACGTTTCATGAAAGACTTTATCATTATCGGAAACCGCGCGGTGACGGGCGGAAAGATCTCTCTGGATGATCTCCCGGGATCGGCCGGCCGCATGGATGTCCTCTGCCGCTGCATCACTTCTTCTCTTTTTGTTTCGTGGGGCATGAGGCGGGACGTGAATGTCCATCTTGTTCTCAAAGGGGCGCCGGATCCGGTCAAGATCGTCCGTTTCAATGGTCTGAAGATGCGTTATCTGAGTCCGGATGAAAGAAGCTCGGGTTCCCTGATCAGAAAAGCGCTCCTGCCTGAGGCGGACACCACCGAGAGATCGACGACGCCGGGTGTTTTTGTCAGAAAAGGCACTTTCGCCGGCCTTCTTTCGGAAATGAAAGAAGCCGGAAGGCCGGTCATCTATCTCAGAGAAGACGGCGAAGATATCCGGAAAGTCATCGCGGATGCGCCGGAAACACTGAAGGATGCCGTCTATGTTCTCGGAGACAATCAGGGCGTTTCTGAAGAAGATGAAAAGACTCTTGAAGAAGCCGGCGCCCGCCGGATCTCGCTCGGTCCCGCACCGCTTCTTTCAAGCCAGTGCATCACGATCATCCAGTATGAAACGGACCGCCTGGATCCGCCTGTCAACGAAAGAGCGGAAAAGGCATCGCCTGAATGAACCGATACTTTCACTCTGCACGGCGTGTCTCCATATAGAAAGAAATCCGACAGGCTTCAATGAAAAATGAAATCCGGGGCTGCTGTGAAAAAACGAACGACTGCAAAAAAAACGAACGACTGAAGAAAAACCGAACTGACGGATATGATCTTATGACCGGTTCTGATGATCCTTCCGGATCCGATAAAAATCCTGTTTTTCCGGAACTCGATCCCGAATATTCCATGATCGGCCGGATCGGCCTTCCGGATGATATCGTTGAATATTATCAGAAGGCAGGCATCCGCTCTCTTTATCCCCCGCAGGCCGCGGCTGTCGAAGCGGGTCTTCTGAAGGGGAAAAATATCCTGGCGGCCATTCCGACCGCCTCCGGAAAAACGCTTCTGGCGGAACTGGCGATGATCCGGAGCATCCGGAACGGCGGAAAGGCGCTCTACATCGTGCCGCTCCGCGCGCTGGCGTCTGAAAAATACCGTCATTTCAGGCATTTCGAATCATACGGGATCAGCGTCGGCATGTCGACGGGAGATCTTGACAAAAAAGAAGAATACCTCGGCGCCTACGACATCATCGTGGCCACGTCTGAGAAAGTCGATTCGCTCCTCCGGAACGAGACCGCCTGGCTCGGCCGGATCTCCGTTCTCGTCCTGGATGAGGTGCATCTGATCGATTCCCGGAACAGGGGGCCGACTCTCGAGATCACGATCATAAAAATGCGTCATCTGAATCCGAAAATGCAGATCGTGGCGCTTTCGGCGACGATCGGGAACACGAAAGAGCTGGCCGGCTGGCTGAATGCTGTGCCCGTTGAAAGCAGCTGGCGTCCGACGCGTCTCAGAGAGGGTGTTTTTTTCGGCGGGAGCATCTGGTTTGAAAATGATGAAGCCGAAAAATGTCTGCCTGAAAAGACCGGATCCGGAAACGACGGGCAGGGTGCTGCCGGGTCGGGCGCTGCCGGGTCGGATGCTGCCGGATCGGGAAAAGAAAGACAGACGTCCGGAAAAGCGTCTCCTAAACGCGGTCTGCGCTTCCGGAAAAAACAGGAAAGGAAGAAATTCGATCCGGACAGCGCTTTTCTCAGAGAAATCCCGCCGGCAGGACGGGACGGTGATGCGGCCGTTTCTCTTTCAGCAGATGTTATCCGGGAAGGCGGGCAGGCGCTCATCTTTGAAAACAGCCGCAGGAATGCGACGGCTGTCGCCGTGAAAGCGGGATCTGTCATCAGCAGGTTCCTCACGGATGAAGAAAAAGAGATCCTCCGGGATCAGGCATCGGAGATCCTCGATCTGAGCGACACGGAAACAGCCGGAACGCTTGCCGCCTGCATCCGTTCAGGCGTTGCTTTCCACCACGCCGGCCTGACAGCCGCCCAGCGCGAGATCGTCGAGCAGAATTTCCTGAAAGGAAGACTCAAAGTCATCGCCTCGACGCCGACGCTTGCCGCAGGACTCAATCTGCCGGCACGCCGCGTCATCATCCGCAATTACAGAAGATACGATGCCGATGAAGGCATGGTCCCGATCCCGGTCCTGGAATACAAGCAGATGGCCGGCCGCGCCGGAAGACCTCATCTCGATCCCTACGGCGAAGCCATCCTCTTAGGCTCGAAACAGGAAGAAGTCGCCGCTCTTTATGAACACTATATTTACGCCGGCGCCGAAAACATCACGTCCGGCATGGGCGCGGAAAACACGATGCGGACGCACGTCCTTTCGATCATCGTCAGCGGTTTTGCAGACACCCGCGCATCGATCGTCTCTTTTTTCAAAGACACGTTCTTCGCTTACCGGGAAGGTCAGATGAGTACGATCGCCCTCAATACGCTCGTCGTCAAATGCCTTGATTTTCTGACGGAAAAAGAAATGATCCACAGAAAGATCCCCGGAGAAACGACGGGATCTGAAAAAACACGGGATTTCCGTGATGCGGAAACGCCGGAAAGGAAAACGGCGGAAGATCCGGAAAGGAAAACGAAGAAAGAAGATCCGGAAAAGAGAACGAATGCGGAAAACCAGGAACGGAAAACGGGGGCGGAAAACCGGGAAAAGAAAACGGAGACGGAAAACGATAAATGCAGCATTTCCGGAAGACCGGACAGCGTGAAGACCGGAAAGAAGAATCCGTTCGTTTCTGCGGATCGGCTGACGGCCGGGACGGATACCGGAGAAAAGGAAAAAACCATTTCCGGAAATCCTTTTGTCAATGCTTCTCTTCTGAGAAGACCGGATCTTTCCGGATCTGAAAGAGTGTCTGCGGCCGGCTTCTCCGGTGAGGGAGAGAGATTCGTTCCGACGAATGTCGGTTCTCTTGTCTCCAGACTGTATATCGATCCGATGTCGGCCGCTCTCATCCTCGAGGGGCTTCATCAGGCGGATCTCAAAGGAAAAGAACTGTCGACCGTCGGCCTTCTTCAGCTGATCTGTTCGACGCCGGACATCCATCCGCTCTACCTGAAAAAGGCGGATTATGAAACGGTCGAAGAATTCATCGTCCTCAACCGGGAAACATTTGCAAAGATCCCGGACAGAGATAAAAATCCGGATGAATACGAGTGGTTCATGTGCGAAGTCAAGACAGCGATGATGCTCTACGACTGGACGCGTGAGATCTCCGAAGACGAGATCATCGGAAGATATGATGTCGGAGAGGGCGATATCCGTTCCGTTTCGGAAACGGCCGAATGGATCTGCGGATCGGCGGCCCGTCTGGCTTCTCTGACGGGTCTTTCACAGAAAAGCAGGCTTTCCGATCTGGAATTGTCGCTCCGTTACGGCGCATCGGCGGAACTTCTGTCTCTTCTCAGACTCAGAGGTGTCGGTCGTGTCCGCGCCCGCCGGCTGTACAATGCCGGGATCCGCGTCAAAGATGATCTCATGACGGCCGATCCGGCCGTCGTTGCCGGACTCGTCGGTCCTGCAACGGCCGGAAAGATCTTTTCCGAGATCGGCAGGCAGATATCGGCCGCAGATTTTTCAGGCGTCCGGGCCGAAGGACGCCGCAGTCGCGGTCAGTTTCCGGGAAAACGGATGCCGGACGGATCCGCCCGTCAGGACGCCGGTGACAGATCCGGCGATACCGGATCCGGCGCGGACGAAGACAGAAGATCCGTCACCCAGAAAAATCTCAGCGATTTCATCCGAGACGGTGTCCGGGCCGGCTGTTTTCCGGATCGGGATGCCCGCCTTTCACTTCTGTTTTTCCATGACTGTTCAGAAAAACTATATATAGAATTACAGGCAGTTATTTACCATCTTTCCGGCCGTTCCCGTGAGAACGGCCTGCATATAAAATCAATAACGGGAAAGCCCGTCTGGAAGTCTTTCCGGAAGACCGTCAGGAAATCTGTCCGGAAACCCGATGAAGCCCGACAGATGTGCCGGGATCATTGCGGTCAGAACCACCGCAGCCGGCGCATGACGATCAGAATCCTGTCAGAATCGACTATCGAATCATTACTATCTCATTACTATCAGCAGGTTATTACTATGGCAGCAAAAACCGGTCCGATCATTGTTTTAGATCCGGGTAAGGAAGAAACGAAAGGCAGAGATGCACTGCTCATGAACATCAATGCCGCGAAGACCGTTGCAAGCCTTGTTCAGAGCACCCTCGGCCCGAAGGGAATGGACAAGATGCTTGTCAACTCTCTGGGCATTGTAACGATGACAAACGACGGCGCAACGATCCTCAAAGATATAGGCATCGAACATCCGGCCGCCAAAATGGTCGTCGAAGTCGCCAAATCTCTTGAAAACACGGCCGGCGACGGAACGACCAGTTCCGTCGTCTTCACCGGCGCACTGATGGACAAAGCGGAAATGCTCATCGGAAAAGGATTCCACCCGTCCGTCATCATCAAAGGATATCAGATGGCGGAAGCAAAAGCGCTCGAGATCCTGAATGAAAAAGCGATGTCCGTCGGTCCGGAAGACAGAGAGATCCTCAGAAAAGTCGCTATGACAGCCCTGACGGGAAAAGCTTCCGAAAATGATAAAGAACATCTGGCAGACGTCTGTGTCGATGCCGTCTCCGCCATTCAGAAGGACGGTTTTGCCGACATCCGGAACAATGTCATCCAGGTCGTCGACCTGAACAGGGAAGTCAGTGAAACGGAACTCATCAAAGGCGTGGCTCTGACGAACGGCGCAGCCAACAAAACAGCGCCGACCGTTCTGGAAAATGCAAAAATCGTCCTTTTCGACGCCGTCATGGATGACAAACTGAAGAACCAGAACAAGATGTATGCGTCTTCTCCGGAAGAGAGAGCCAAGTTTGCCGAATACCGCACGGAAAGGAAGCTTGAAGTTGCAAAGACGATCGTCAGCCTCGGTGCGAATGTCGTCCTGACGACGAAAGCCATTCCGGAAATCGTGACGAACTATCTGGACAAGAACGGTATTTTTGTTTCCAGGCCGATCGAAGAAAAGGATCTGGAACATGTCGCTTATGCCGTCAATGCCCGTCTGGTGAGAAATCCGCGTGAACTTTCCGCAGAAGATGTCGGCGTTGCCGAACATTTCAGATTTGAGAGAATAAACGACAGCGGCAAGATCTACATCACCGGCGGCAAAGCTTCAGGGATCGCGACGATCGTCGTCCGCGCCCAGACTGTCAATATGGGCGACAGCGTCGTCCGCGCTCTTGATGATGCGCTCGGTGTCGTGAAATCCGTCGTCGAAGACAAGACTGTCGTCGCCGGCGGCGGCGCTTCCGAGATGGAAGTCTCCCTCGGCGTCCGCGCCTATGCAACGACTGTCCGCGGTTATGAACAGCGTGTCATCCTCGCGTTCGCAGAAGCCATTGAAGAGCTTCCGAAACTGCTGGCCAAAAACGCCGGTCTCGATACGATCGACAGTCTGATCGCACTCCGCGCCGCCCACGCTTCGAACAAAAACGCCGGCCTCAACGTCTACACCGGAGATGTCACCGACATGATGGAAGCAGGCGTCGTCGACCCGCTCCGCGTCAAGATCAACACCGTCAAATCCGCTGTCGAAGCCTCCGTCATGATCCTCAGGATCGACGATGTCCTCAAAGCAAAATACAAGACAATGCTGAGAAACGACACCCCGAGCAGTGCGCTGGCCACCTCTTTCGAAGGAATGGCACCGCCGAACATGAACGAGAGAAGATGAATCCCGTCAGGATCCATCATAACGATCAGGGAACCGGCCGGAAGGCAGTTCCGTACAGAAAAAAAAGAAAAAGCCTTTTTCCGGGATGAGCCGGAAAAAGGCTTTTTTTATCGATCGATAGACGGGTCATAACAGTGTGAACAAAAAATTCGGCACGACAATATCGACGGCGCAAAAAAACGGCATGAACAGCCGGGTTTATAGCCTGACAGAAGCCGGTCAGTCATTTAAGTCTTTTTCGTTCTGTGACAGATTCAATCTTTATTCTTTTCTGCTGACCAACGTTCAAACGATAATGAAATTCTGCGCACAACGACAAACAATACAAGTAAAACAGCATCTGTGAGTATTGCCGTTGTTTCTGAACATGCATATAAGAAGTTCTGAACAACAAATGAGATCACAAATGACAGAATAATATCCGGCGCTGTATAGGGGTTGTGGTACATTAAGTCAGAAACTGCCGGTGCATATTTGTAAAAGGGCTGATCCGGCAAACGGGAAATTTTTGATAACATAGAGTTTATAATAATATAATTTACTTTAAAAAAGGGAATCCATACGAGAAAAGATGCATAGTACAGGGGATTCACAAAGCGTATTTTTGATCTCAGTTCGCGGTGCCGGTACGGATCGGCTTTACTGAAAACGATGTATATCATCACACCGACAAGCACAATGTGACAGATCAGAAATCTTATCATCACAGTAAGTTCTATCAGAAACGATAACGGCTTGAACAGAATCGCCATAAAAAGGTCAAATGACATTGCATACATGATTTCGCCGATAAACACTGTCAATTAAACAAGGATATCATGAAAACGATATTATAAAAATGTTTTGTGATAATCTGATCAAAGGCATCCTGCCCGGATATGCCGGTTCAGATTTAGTTAAAGAAAAATCGAATATCAGACATTGCCTGTGACGAAAGAAAAAGCCTTTTCCCGGAATCTGCCCGGAAAAAGGCTTTTTTTATCGATCGATTGACGGGTTTTCGGTTTATTTCCCGAACCATGGTGCCGGCTCGACGAGTTTAAAGACAAGCGTGTATTTTTTCCCGGTAAAGATCGATTCACAGCTTAATCTGTAAATGTTGTCTTCTATATGTTCCGGATCTTTTGTCACACGGAACTGTTCCCTGCTGTCAGCTTCGAAGACTTCCTATGCCTTCGGCATATGAGTAAATTCAAAATAATTTCCGTCGACCGGCGGGCATAATTCTTCCGGTCCTTCCGGCGGCCGTACATCGGGTTTTTTATCATAGCCGTAGAGTCTTCTGAATTTTTCATCGTTTCTTCCGGTCAGGTTTGTCACGCCTGCCAATTCCGCAAATATGATCTCATCGATCGGTCCGAGAAACATCATATAACATCTCCATTTTAATTATCTGTCGACGACAGACACATCATTTTAAATGTATTTGTAATAAAATCATTTTCAGTATAAGAACCTGTGGCTATTCAAAGAATCATGGCGATGCATCACGAAAAACGGCAGAAAACGGTACATCGGAAAAAACAGCAGAACAACCGGATAACGAAAAAAGAAGTCCGGGCATTCGGCTGATGAATGCCCGGACACCGGGCGGTCCTCTGAAAAGCAATGCTCCGAAAGCAATGCTCCGAAAAGCAATGCTCCGAAAAGCAATGCTCGAAAAGCAATGCTCCGAAAAGCAATGCTCCGAAAAGCAATGCTCCGAAAAGCAATGCTCGAAAAGCAATGCTCTGAAGAGATCCTCACCCGGGAGGGATTTCAGATGTTTTCCGGATCTCCTTTTTCTTCAGAATCCTTTTTTACGGGATCCGAAGTAAATGAGAGCGACGATTCCGGCCGCCAGTATGATGACAGCTGCGGACATGGCTGAGAATGTCGGGTTTTTAAGGAAATCTTCAACAACTGATGAAGGTGTATCCGGTTTCACTTCCGTCATTTCATAACCTGAGACCTGTTTTCCGGCTTCGGCGTTCTGATCTTTTCCGGCGCCGGCGTCTGTTTTATCGTCTGTCTGAAGGGTATTCGGAATGTATGTCTCGTTTTCTTCAGGCTTTTTCGTTGCATCCGGAATATCGATCACGATTTTTGCAGAACCGCTGCCGGACGATTTTCCTGAAGATTTGCCGTCCGTTTTTTGGGACGGATCTCTGATCGTTTTTCCGGTCGCTGTTTCCATGAGTTCGTGCCATTCCGAGGCGACGTCCGGTTCGCAGACGCCCGGAACGGACAGAAGGCCCGAGATCCGGTCGTTGAGCGTCGGATTGCCGCAGGTATGGTGGCAGCAGGCAACGCCCGTCTGAACGACTGATTCCGCCAGTTCGGCGGCCAGTTTCTGAACGGTCTCATCATCCGTTTCCCAATAGCCGCGGAATTCGGCATCGATCATGCGCGCCAGAACGGACTGATACGCATACGGGTTGGATTCTTTGAAGGCGCTGCTCACTTTTTCATTTTCGACATATGCAATGAAAACATCGTCCCACATGTAGTTTCCGACAGCGTCAGGCGTCGTCACCTGCCAGCCCCAGAGATTTTCGACGATCTCGGAGAGTTCTTTCATGCCGGAATAACCGGATTCGATCATGCCGTCCTGATATTTTTCATTCAGCGGACGTGAGAGGATCTCGTTCTTGAGGAAATCAGAAAGTGTCTCGATCTTTCCTTCTTTTCTCAGGTTGACGATAAGCGTCTGCGGCGCTTTCTTCTCCGGGCTCAGGCTCTGGATCGCGACAGACATACCGCCGACATACTGGAAAAAGTCATCATTGTCGAGAATGCCGTAAAGACTGCTCGACCGGCTGTTCGTGATGACCGGCGTGTCAGCGAGGTTCATGCTGAAGACCCTTTCGAAATTGCCGAGATAGATGATATCGCCGGCAGAACTGACCGTATACATGTTCGCCATGCGGAAAATGTAAAGACCGCCGATCGTGTCGCAGGCATCTTCAGACGTCCAGTTGTAGCCGCCGCCGATCTCTTTTTCGATACCTGTTCCGTAACTCTCAGGCGGCGGGCCGAAGAGACGGATGCAGGACAGCTGCTGTGCCAGTTCTTCATATTCTCCTTCGAAGACCGATCCGTTTCCGGATTCTGCTGATGCCTTATTGTAAGAATCGATGATCCCCTGCCTGCCGGCCTCATCGAGTTCCGTCAGCTCATCATACATCGACAGACTGTGGAGACGGACATAGTTGGTGATCTGCGTATCCTTGTCATAAGAAGCGATCGTTGAAACAGCCTTGTCGATCATTCTGATCTGATACGGCAGCGTGTCGCGATAAAGACCGCTCATCGTGATGACCGGATCAATGCGCGGTCTGAGGATCACGCCGTCTTTTGTCATGACTGTCAGATCTTCTTCTTTGGTGATGTTGACTTTTGTATTGTTCACCGTTCCTGTCAGTTTTCCCGTCGTCGCATTTGTATTCATGAACGGCTCGGCACCCATCAGGCGGAGCGTCATCGATTCCATGACACCGTCGTGACGGAACGTTTCGACCGACCAGAGCACGACACCGATCTTTTCCGGGAAAGCGCCTGTTTCATTGTAATAGGAGGCGATCATTTCATCGGCCAGGCGGACGCCGAGTCTGTAAGACGTTTCCGTCGGTACGGTGTTCGACACGAAGCCGATGTAGTTGCGTCCGGTCGGCAGAACATCCGGATTTTTGACCGGATCGCCCTGAGGACTTGTCGGAACGTACCGGCCGTTGAGGCCGTCCAGAAGTCCCTGCGTTTCATAAACGCCGTTCAGACTGTCGATCAGCGAAACGGAAGACTCGTAAACGGAGCGGTACTGTGAAAGATCGTCCGGAACGGTGTATGTGACAGCATTTTCTCTGATCGTTCTTTCAAATGAGTCAAAATCATCGCTCTGAGCCGCCCGGAGAGCAAGATCTGAGACGAGCCCTGCGATCTCTGCTTTTTCAGGATAGGATTCCGTGTTGACATCATATCCGAGGAGGTCTGCGGCCATTGAGAAGAAACGGTCGTAAAAGATCGATTCAATAAACATAGCCGATTTTTCTTCGGAGAGCGTTCCGCCGAAAATATGCGTCCCGTAAGGGATCGTCTGTGAATTGACGATCTCGAGGAAGGAGGCGGCATCGTCCGCGATCTCTGAAAATTCTTCGTCGGAACAGTTCCTGAGCTCCTCTTCCGTCAGGCCGAGATAATTGATGACGGAACTGCCGGCCAGAAGGACGGTGATCTGTTCACGGTATTCAGAGACCATCTGTTCATTGCCGCCGGCCGATGCCCTGTCATAGCTGACGAGGAGCGCATTCAGGCCGCTCAGTTCTTCATTCAGGCCGCTCTGCGCGATCGGCGGTGTCAGATGACTGATGAGTTCGGCATAGCCTCTTCTTTTGGCCTGAAGGCCTTCGCCGGAACCGTCGACGATGTAGATGTATATGTTCGGGATGTCACCGACCATGAAATCAGCCGCGCTCGTTTCATTCATGCAGATCTCTTTTCCGGGAAGCCATTCCTGTGTGCCGTGACGGCCGATATGGACCATGGCATCTGCGCCGAAACCGCCTTCTTCTTCAGGTTTCTGAAGCCACAGGTAAAAGGCGGCATACTGGTGCGGCGTCGGGATCGTCATATCGTGGTAGAGTTTTTCGAGATCTTCATCCCAGCCGCGGGCGGGTTCAGGCATCATGATGATGTTGCCGTCGAAGATGACCGGGAAAACGAAATAACGGGTACCGTTGCGTGTCACGGTCATGAAATCGCTTTCTCCCGGTTCGCCCCATTCCGCAGTGATGTTGTCGATGACCTGCTTTTCGCCGTCCGTCATGTCACTGATCCAGGCTTCGTATGTCGAGACCGGGAGAAGAACGACGGATCCGTCCTCAAGACCTTCATCGACGAGTTTTTCAAGTTCGCCCGGCGCCCAGCCGCCGACGTTTCTGCCGCCGGTCATGATCAGGTCTTCAATCTCTTCTTCGTCGTAAGGCGTGACGGAATAGCCGTCATCGCTCAGTGCTTTGAGGATATTTTCGATCGATCCGAAGAGATTCAGGTAACTGGCGCCGACGTTCTGTTTTCCCGGCGGGTGGTTGAAATAGATGAGAGCGATCTTTTTTTCGCTGTTGGGCGTCGTTCTGAGCTCTGCGTAATTCATGGCCTGACCGAGAAGACGGTCGACGCGGTCTTCGATCGGATACGGGATCGGATCTTCGGGCGTCATCTGGATCTCAACGCCGATCGGGAAGAGAGAGCCCTGTGCTTCGGACTGGTCGATCTTGTAATAGAACGATGATTTTTTCAGGCCGTTCCGGTCGTCTTCCCATTCGTCGAGCGATTCATAGCCGGAGAGCGTGACGGCTTCAAGGACAGGGCAGTCGTATTCTTTCAGATACTGATTGTAGCCGAATGTCTGGAAACTGATGAAAAGATCGACGGGCATGTCTTTTTCAGGATCCGTGCTGAAGTATTCGGCAACGGAGACTTTCTGATGGCTGATGACGATGACATTGTAGCCTTCTGCTTCGAGTTTTCTGACCATCAGGTCTTCTGTGTGCATTTTTCCTTCCTGATAGTCACGGAAATAAGAAGATATCGCGATCCATTTTCCGTTGTCGGGGAGACCTGCGGACGGTTTGTACACGTTGCGGTACCAGTCGTTATAGTCCGTCCTGTTCGTGAAAATGTGATCGAGCCTGTCGCCGTTGTAATCAAAAACGGGGGCGTCCGGGTGATAAAGGAGGATCTTCGGGACGGTGATCGACGGGCGGACCAGCTGTTCCAGATCTTTTCTGCCGTCGGCTTCATAAGCGCATTTGATGAACATTCTTTTCATGTTTTCCGGCAGAGCGCAGTCCCAGTAAGCGGTCATATCTTTGATCGCATTGACATCGGCCTGTGAATTTTCAGGGACGGTCACGTTCGCATAAGCGGTCTTGTTGAAATTGAATCCGTCGGAGATGATCGCCGTCATGTTTTTCCCGGCGATTGTCTCCAGGATCGCGGATTCGAATTTGTTGCCGTAGAGGATCTCCAGGATGATATCGCCGGAATAGTTACGGATGTGAGATTCAACGATCGCCTGAGCCGTCATGTTGTTTGCGCAGTACTGAAGGGCCGAGCGGTCAGGGAATTCAAGGTCGATACCGTAATCCGCCATCTCATCCATGATGGTCGTCAGAACGCCTGTGTTCGGTGTCACGACGAGAAGGATCGATGTTCTGTTCGCCGGATCCGTCAGATCGATGACTGTCTCAGGCGCCTCAGGAATGTCTGTCCTGCCGTCGAATTCCGCGGCAAGATACAGGAGAAGAGATCTCATGTTTTCGGGGTGGCGTGTCCAGTATTTTGCAGCCGTTGTGTTCTGCTGATCATTTCCGCCGTCGATCGATGCTGAAAAAATGTTGCCGTTCCTGACAAAGGAAACGCGCCTTCCTGAAATATTTCCGGAAGCTGAGAGGATATCGATCTTTTCGGAATTTTCTTCCGAGCGGAGATCTGTCAGGATGAAGTCGGCCGATAATGAAATATCATCTTCGGCTGACAGTTCGTTCATCGTGTATGTCGTGATGTGAATGCCGTATTGCATCAGTTCATCGGCTGATTCTTCAAACGGGAAAGGCGCAGCATCCGTGATGCAGATCATCGACGTCTCGCCGGCTGCGTCTGTCGCGCCGGCCGCATTGCCTGTTTCCGCATTTTCATAAACGATATCAGACGGTTCTGATGCAGATGAAAATGAAGATATTGCAGATAAGATTAATAGGATCAGGATAAAACCTGTCAGTATGTTCTGTTTCATATTGATCAGTCTCCGGCAGGATCATGTCTTTCGGCGCCCGGGGCATGATGACAAAGCAGATCCTGCTGATATTCCGACGGTATTACGGTATTGATTTTTTGTAATACTTGATGACAGAAACAGCTGAACGGATATAAGTGTTACGAATTTTTATATTCATAACACCGTTGGCGCCGGAACAGAATATAAAATATATGAAAATGGCCGGCTATTAAAATAAGACAGAATATTTTTTTATTTGTGCCGGCCGGAATCGCGTTCTGAAAAATCATATCGCTGACGCATTTTCATTTGACGGATGATCAAAAAAGGCGGGGGAAATATCCGGAAAACATTCAGAAAAAGCAGAAAATGTCCGGAAACGTTCAGTCAAAACAGGTTATGAAATAGCCGTTGAGTAAAAAATAAAATGATGCAGGATCCGGTTATTTTTACGTGGTCCTGCATCATTGTCTTTTTTTGAAAGATTTTTCCCGAAAATGTTTTCCCGAAGGATTTTCCTGAATCGGGATATCGGCCTTTCGGCGGAGAGTTCATCTTTTTCGGGCAATCGTTCAGGGGCTGTCCGTTCATTTTCCGGATCCGGACTGTTTCCGGAGAGACTGTCCTCATCTGATGAAGAACCGCGGCCGGAAACATCATTTCCGGCAGATTTGTTTCCGGAAATATCGTTTTCTGATGATCCGTCACCGGAAAAGCCGTTCATCCGGAATCTGTCGGTGTTTCCGTTTCCGGCGGGGCCGCCGCCCTGTGTTCCCATGTCGCTCAATGAAAGACCGGAAGCGCTGATAAGTCTCTCGGGGAAGGCTTCCTGATCATCATAGGTGGACGGAACGGTTCCGTTCAGCTGACCGGCAACGCTTTCGGTTCTGAGCTCACAATAGAGCCGAAGCGCTGAAACGCCTTTCTGATATTCGTCGAACGTGCAGAAAGCCGTCGGATCGTTCCGGACGGATTCATTGATGAGCGCATCGACTCTCGTGATCGTTTCACTGCAGCGTCCGCTTTCGAAATAGCCGTCGATCAGTTCCTGCATGATCTCATGATACCGGGCTTTGTATGTTTCATTTGCCAGAAGCGTTCCGATCATCGGTCTTTCTGACAGGGAAACGCCTGATGAGACAGGCTCATCGATCGGGAAATTGACGGCGGAAGAGGCAGATCCTGACTGAAAACCGCCGAAAGCAAGATTCAGATCCCACGGAAGGATCGACAGCTGTCCGTCTTCTTCATACAGATAGTAATTGTGTTTCAGGCCGCTGACATAGCTGTCCAGATTGACGACGAATGTATTGACGGCAAAATACCGGAGTGTTTCATCGATGTTGACGTATTCGCCCAGATCATCGCAGCTCTCCGGATCATTGAGATATTTCAGAGCTTCAATGACGCGTTTTTTATCTGCATCATTCGTCTTTCTGAAGACCGTATTGTCAAAGATCCGGTTGTAACTTGAAATATCGTCGTCGATATAAACGAGATCGGCGCCGCCGCCGGATGAACCGCCGGGTCCTGCAAATGCATTTCTTTCACCTGATCTGTTCCCGCGGGAAAAACTTCCCGGCATTCCGGACATGTCAGGCATATTTTCAGGCATTCCGGACATGTCAGGCATATTTTCAGGCATTCCGGACATGTCAGGCATATTTTCAGGCATTCCGGACATGTCAGGCATATTTTCAGGCATTCCGGACATATCAGGCATATTTCCGGGCATCCCGGACATGTCAGGCATATTTCCGGGCACTCCGGACATGTCAGGCATATTTCCGGGCATCCCGGACATGTCAGGCATATTTCCGGGCATCCCGGACATGTCGGGCATATTTCCGGGCATCCCGGACATGTCGGGCATATTTCCGGGCATTCCCGGGAAGTTTCCGTTATTTCCGCCGGGACCGCCGCCGAAGTTGTCCATGGTTTCCGGTTTGTACATTTCGCCGTAATTGTTTCCGAAACTGCGCTCGGCAAAATCTTCTTCGAGCGTTTCGACCGCAAGATAAAGTCCCCACGGTTCATCGTTGACCGTGATCTCGGCAAAAGCATAATACGGTGTCGGGACGCCCATGAAATCCATCATGTCGTATGCCAGATATTCTTTCATGTATGTGTTGTCCTGATAGACGTTGTTGATGACGAATTTTGACAGTCCGAAAAACGTCTGACCCTCGACATATTCATCGGCTTTTATTTTGAAACTGTAACGATCGGAATCGCTTGATGCGACAGACGTCAGACTTGTCATTCCTTTTGTCCGGATGCCGACGGATGTGAACGTCTCTCCGTTGATCGTGATATTGCACGGATAATATTGTTCTTCGAGCGGATTTTCCAGTATTTCGGACAGAACATCTTCCGAAATTTCAATATTGATCGATGTGATCTCGTTTTTGTCGAACATTTTCGAACCATATTCCGGCGTTGTATCTGACAGTCTGATGCCGAGCACATCCGGAGAATACACAAGGACTGAAAGAAGAACAACAGCCAGGACAACGAGGACCGGTGCCAGAATATTGTAATATCTGCTGTTGATCAGATCCGACATTTCAAGCCTCCTTTTTTTTCAGTTATCGATACATAATTTTTGTCCATCGCTTTTGTCGGTACGTTTTTTCGCGTGTGTTTTTGTGTGTGTTTTTGTGTGTGTTTTTGTG
>JAGAEB010000026.1 GCA_017613335.1 Methanosarcinaceae archaeon | reverse complement strand
CCTGTGTTGTGACAGTTGTGTGTCCTGTGTTGTGACAGTTGTGTGTCCTGTGTTGTGACAGTTGTGTGTCCTGTGTTGTGACAGTTGTGTGTCCTGTGTTGTGACAGTTGTGTGTCCTGTGTTGTGGCAGTTGTGTGTCCTGTGTTGTGACAGTTGTGTGTCCTGTGTTGTGACAGTTGTGTGTCCTGTGTTGTGACAGTTGTGTGTCCTGTGTTGTGACAGTTGTGTGTCCTGTGTTGTGACAGTTGTGTGTACTGTGCTGTGACAGTTGTGTGTAAATCCGCCCGGAAATAAAAAAAGTCCTCTCAGAGGCATCTGTCTCTGAGAGGACTCATTTTCCGGTTTTCCGATCGGGATCCGGCTTGTCTGTTTTTCTTTTGTTTTTTATTCCGGGTTTATTCCTGATCTTTGAATGTCCATTTGTTGTTCACGATGTAGTTCCAGATCGAACCGAGGATGACACCGATGATCTTTGCGATGTATTTGTCGATCCCGAGGACGTTGAAGAGGCCGAAGACGGTTCCGGCCTGGATCATGATACCGATCAGAGAGACGATGGTGTATTTGATAAGGCCGACGGCTCTGTTGCCCTGTTTTCTGTCGCCCCAGGTGAGGACGGAATTGAGGACGAAATTGCAGAGCATGGAGATGACGGCGGAGATCGCGGCGCAGACGGCGGGGGCGCTGAGCGATAAGCCTGCGGCGCTGATCGTGTCGCCTGTGAACACGAAATTCAGAAGAAGATAATAGCCGACGATATCAATAATAAAGCCAAGACCGCCGACAAGAAGAAACAAGATAAACCGGCGGTCCTTCGGGCTGTCTTTGAGGAGGCGCAGAAGGTGCAGGCCGTAGTTGATCTGTTCCTTGAATGAGAATTTGGATTCGCCGTGTTCTCTGATCTGAAATGCATACGGCACTTCTCTGATCTTATTGTAATGACCTCTGACGAGGATCTCGATGAGGATCTTCCAGCCGATCGGTTTCAGCTCGACGCCTTCGATGACGCTCTTCCTGAACATGAAAAAGCCGCCGGTCGGATCGGTCGTCTTTCTCAGGTCGCTTAAGATGATCTGTCCGGTCACACGGGCGAACCACGACGCGAATTTGCGGAAACCTTTGAGGCCGCCGTCATCGCCGCCGGGAATGAAACGGCTCGGAATGACGATATCGACGCCTTCTTCAGCCTCCATGGCTTTCATCATGTCGAGCAGAAGCTCCGGCGGGTGCTGGAGATCAGCATCCATCACCGTGATCAGGTCACCGGAACACTCCTTAAAACCAAGAACGACGGCTGTTGCAAGATTGCCGCGGACAGTGCGGTGGATATATTTCACATGTTTGTCCGCCTGAGCTGTCCGTTCCAGATATTCGGGCGTATCATCGATACTGTCATCGACGAAGAAGATTTCATAAGGCATGTCAGAAAGCGTCTCGGAGATGCGGGCAGAAATGATCTCCACGTTTTCTCTTTCGTTAAACGTCGGGATAATAATACTGAGCATGACGATCGTCACCGTAAATTGATGATATGATCAGTGATTCTCTGATCATTTTTATGATTTGATGAGTTTTTTGATCTGATTGATGTGTTACGCGCATGATCTTCAATGATCCTGCTGTGATGTATTGTGAATAATTTTCAGGTGAATTATTGTGAATAATTCTTCTGTAATTATTGTGAAATTCTGCTGTGAATAATTCCGGCGTTAAGCGCCGTCATATGACTGAATAAATGATATCTTTCAGGAGAGATGCCATATCAAGCCCTGAAATCTGCAGGACGACATAGGCGCCGATGAATGTACCGGCAACGCTTCCGATGTTCGCCAGAGCGGCCACGGCCAGCACGCGGAAGAAATTGTTCGACATCATCTCTGAGACCGTATCGGCAGAAACGGCGTTCGAAAAATCTTTCGTCGTCGGCTTTCTGACGCGGGCTTCCGCAAGGCCTGCGAACCAGCCGGCGGCCAGGAACGGATTGAGGGACGTCAGCCAGGCGATACAGAATGCCGTCACGACGGATGTATAATGACCGCGGGCGACAGCCGCGCCGAGCGCACTGAGAGCGCCGTTGATGAAGAACCAGGCGCCGAAGGCCATGAAGAACGTTTCCATCGTCAGCCCGGGCTGCGTTGCGATCGAATAAAGAATATAGCCGAAGAGCAGGAAAACGATGAAGATCATGAGAACGCCGATGATCTTCCCGATGCCGATCTTCTTTTCAGGAACGATGACGAGCGTCGCCGGATCCGGGATCGTCGACGGGTGATCCAGATAATTCATAACGCCTTTCCTGTGACCTGCACCGATCACGACGACGACTGTTTTTCCGGGTCCTGCCTTTCTGATCGTCCGGAGGATGTTCGCCGCCAGATAGGCATCGCGCTCATCAATGAGGACGCCTGCCACAGTCGGCGCGACTTTTCTGAATTCTTCGATCAGCGCCGTGATGACGTCCTGATCCGTCAGATTTTCAATGGAAAGATTTTCATCATCGTCATCGGATCCGAAAGAACCGCTGAGGAGCGTCACGAAGAACCTGATCTTTTCCCAAAGACTCATTTTCGCTATGAAACGACGGAACGTCACCTGAATATCACGGTCGATCAGAGAGATCTCCGCGCCGGTCTCCTGCGCGCCTTCGATCGCCGCGATCATTTCAGAGCCCGGCGGCACGCCCATCTGATCACCCATTTTTTTCTGGAGATGGGCCAGGAGCATGTACAAAAGATGGTAATAGATCTTTCCGCCGGAAATGATGTCTTTGACGGACATTTCTTTTTCC
The DNA here is from genome assembly GCA_017613335.1 of Methanosarcinaceae archaeon. GTDB lineage: Archaea > Halobacteriota > Methanosarcinia > Methanosarcinales > Methanosarcinaceae > Methanofrustulum. The sequence continues at coordinate 4,268 of JAGAEB010000026.1, read as the reverse complement.
GGCTCCGGCTCCGTCAGACCCTTGTAGCGGCGGGCGCAGAGTTCGACGGCCACGACATCCGGGGAATATGTACGGATGGCATCTTTGACCTGAGAGACGCTTTTTTCGGAAACGTGAGCCGTTCCGATGATGATGACGCGGCAGGGCGGCGCCGGCGTTTCATTTCCTTCACCGGGAACGGGCGTTTTCTCCTGAGCGTCACGTTCTTCCGGAACGTCTTGTTTTTCCGGAATGATGTGTTCGTCCGGAACCGCATTGAAAAGAGCGCCGTCTGATGTATTTTCCGGATCGGAAACGATGTAGTCAGACACATCTATGTTCATGTCGTCAGCATTCATATCGCCGGGATTCATTTTTTCAGGCATTTCTGCCGGATCCTGCAATGACGGCGCCGTGTCCGTTTTTCCGTTTTTCTCTGTGTCATCAGCCGTCATCAGGACAGAAATCAGATTTTCGATCTTTCCGATTCCGATCTTTCCGAATATGTTTTTCATTTCCGTTCATCCGTTTTCCGGAGACTGACCGCCCGCAGGGCGGGTCCGGTGTGTATAAATAGGTCATTGATACAGCTTAACATATTTAAATAAAATCTGCTTTCTCATCATCCGGCCGCCGGACGATATCTGATCCTGAGACGATCTTCTCCGCTTTCCGGACGATGTCTGATCCTGAGACGATCTTCTCCGCTTTCCGGACGATGTCTGATCCTGAGACGATCTTCTCCGCTTTCCGGACGATATCTGATCCTGCAGTGATCATTCCGCCTGAATATGTCCTGCTGCCGTCCGGTCATTTTTCCGGATTCATTCTTCCCGGCTGAGTTCCGTCACGGCATCGATGAGCAGATCCGTTTCTTCTTCCGTCGTGTAAAGCGCGAACGAGGCACGGACTGATCCGTTATCAATGCCGAGCGCTTTGTGTCCCGGAACGGCACAGTGGAATCCGCTTCTGACGCATATTCTGAAATATCTGTCCAGATACATGGCCGTCGTGTGCGGCTCTCTTTTTTCGACATTGAAAGAGACCAGTCCCGTCCTGTTTTTCCCCGGAGCGGGTCCGTAGACCGTGACGCCGTCGATCTCCGAGAGGCGCTGCGCTGTCTTTCTGCCGAGTTCCGCTTCATGATGTTCAATTTCGTCAAGGCTGAACTGTTTCAGATATTCGACGGCCGCGCCGAGGCCGATCACGCCCGGCAGATTGGGTGTTCCGGCTTCAAAACATGAAGGCGGCCTTTTCGTCACGAACGAAAAACCGTCTGCGTCTTCCGTCGTCCCGCCGCCGAGCGTCGTCGGCTCCAGCGCGTCGGGCTCTTTGATATAAAGAACGCCCGTCCCCTGCGGCCCCAAAAGACCCTTATGGCCGGCCGTCGCAAAAAAATCGCAGTCAAGAGATTTCAGATCGATCATCATCTGTCCGGCGGACTGTGCGCCGTCGATAAGCACTTTTGCGCCGGCATCGTGCGCGATCTTTATGATCTTCCGGATCTCCTGCGTCGTTCCGAAAACATTTGACGAATGATTGACGGCAATGAGCTTCGTCTGATCCGTGACCGCGTTTTCGATCTCTTCCGGATCAAGATAACCTTCACCGTCGATCCCGACGGCAGTCACATCAATACCGCCGTGCCTCGGGTCTTTCTTATGAAGCCACGGAACAATATTCGAATGATGTTCGGCAAGACTCGTGATCACATGATCTCCCGGCTGAAGGCCGAGGCCGTCTGCGACCATATTGATGCTGTCCGTCGTGTTTTTCGTAAAGACGATCTTTTCTGAACCGACATTGAAAAAAGAAGCGACCGTGTCGCGGGTATCTTCATAGGCGTTCGTTGCCCGGACAGCCGGCTGATGCGCCCCGCGGCCGTAATTTGCCGTGTAATCATAAAAAAATTCAAGCATCGCATCGACGGCAGGTTTCGGCGTCTGCGTCGTTGCGGCATTGTCAAGATAGACTGTTTTTTCGGTAAGAGGAAAATCCTTCCGGATGGATCCGATGTCGTACATGCGTCTGAGTATTGATGACCCGATATTAAAAAGGTGGTTCCGGACCGGTCAGAAAACAGACCGGTCTCTTCATGCCGGCTGTTCTCCTGTTTCCCGGCTGTTCTCCTGTTTCCCGGCTGTTCTCCTGTTTCCCGGCTGTTCTCCCGTTTCCCGGCTGTTCTCCCGTTTCCCGGCTGTTCTCCCGTTTCCCGGCTGTTCTCCCGTTTCCCGGCTGTTTTTCATTTCCGGATCGTCATTTTTCTTCCGTTTCCCTGATCTTCATTCTTTCTTCCGGTTCCTTGCTCTTCTTTCCTTTTCAGCTTCTTTCTCCGCTTTTCTGATCTCCGGGACTGTCTGTGCATCTTCTTTGAGCGCTTTGTCCCTGAGAAGACGGTTGTACGTGATCGCAAAACGGTGCGCTTCATCACGGATCTCCTGGAGATACATGGATGCCTTGTCTGATTTTCTGATCGGGAGCGGATCGGAAAGGCCGGGGACGAAGATTTCTTCTTCGCGTTCGGCCAGAGAGATGACGGGCGTTCTGACGCCGAGTTCCCTGAGCACGTCGCAGGCATAGGAAAGCTGACCTTTTCCGCCGTCGATCAGGATAAGATCCGGCAGATCTTTTTCTTCTTCCAGAAGACGGCTGTAACGGCGTTCCACGACTTCTGCGATCGATTCAAAGTCATTGATGCCGTCCACGGTCTTTATGCGGAAACGGCGGTAATTGGATTTATCGGCTTTTCCGTCACGGAACTGAACCATCGAGGCGACCGTGTGCGTTCCGGAAAGATGGGATATATCAAAACATTCGATAACGGACGGCGGCTTATCCAGCATAAGCTTTCTGCCGAGCTCCTCTACTTTGGCCATCTGCCCGAAGAAAGCCGCTTCGATATTCTTTTCCGCCAGGATGAGAAGATCTTTTTTGTCACCGCGCTTCGGGACCGTCAGCCTGACCGTACGTCCGCGTCTCTGCGACAGGAATTCGATCAAAGAACGACTGATGAGGTCTTCATCCCTGACGGCCGACAGGTCCGGTTCATTTTCACAGACGACGGAGACCCTGTCACCGGAGCGTTCGGAAACGATCGACAGATTGCCCCTGACGCGGTCCGTCCGGCTGTCATCCGGATCAGTTCCCGTCTGTTTTCCACAGGCGTCTGTTTCCGTATTTCCGTCATCATCCGTTTCCGGCGCCGTATACTGTTCTTCTTCGAGAACATCGGATGACGCCGGCAGGATGATCTCTCCCGGCACCTGGTGTTCCGAATAATATCTGACAAGGAACTCTTCCAGAAAATTCTGTTCATAAGCGAACGTGAATTCCTCTTTTCCGACGAGTGTCCCATGGATGACGTTGAAGACGATGATGTAGACTCTGTTGCTGCGGATGAGATAACCGATCACGTCCTGGTCGTAAGTGATCTGACGTTTCATGTTCTGATGCGCGCTGAGATGGCTGAGAGAGGTGATCTGTTCCCTGTACTCGATCGCCCTTTCAAAATCACGTTCCGCCGCGCATTTCTTCATTTCATCTGTCAGGCGGGCGACAAGTTCGTCCGCATTTCCTTTGAGAACGGATTCTGCACGGGAGACGTTTTCCCTGTATTCGGCCGCTGAGATCTTTCCGATACAGGGTGCGCTGCACGTCCCCATATGCGCGCGGAGACAGGCTCTTTTCGGAAGATTCCGGCAGGATCTCAGGCGGAATGTTTTTTTGAGAAGCGTGAGCAGATAATCTCTTTCTTTGGCTGAAACGAAAGGACCGTAAAGTTTTCCCTTCGTCGTCGCTTTTCTGAGAATGCCGATCCGCGGGAATTCATCATCGGAAATGTGGATGAAGGCGTAGCTTTTGGAATCTTTCAGATCGATGTTGTATTTCGGGCTGTGTTTTTTGATCAGCGTGTTCTCAAGGATAAGCGCTTCGACTTCATTCGCCGTCACGATGAACTCAGCCGACCGGATATTCCTGACGAGCGCTTTCGTCTTCGGATCGTGGTCACGCTTCTGAAAATAAGATGAAACACGGCGTTTCAGATTTTTTGCCTTCCCGACGTAAATGATCGTTCCCTCTTCATTTTTATAGAGGTAACAGCCCGGAGACGTCGGAACGGATGAAAGATCGATCATGGCAGGATCACTGAAAAATTATTTCGTTTTTATGTCACTGTTCTGTTTTTGTATGAATGTTCTGTTTCTGCACAGTTATTCTGTTTTTGCACAGTTATTTTGTTTTTGTACAGTTATTTTGTTTTTGTACAGTTATTTTGTTTTTGTACAGTT
>JAGAEB010000025.1 GCA_017613335.1 Methanosarcinaceae archaeon | reverse complement strand
GCGTGAGGCAACGAAGCGTGAGGCAACGAAGCGTGAGGCAACGAAGCGTGAGGCAACGAAGCGTGAGGCAACGAAGCGTGAGGCAACGAAGCGTGAGGCAACGAAGCGTGAGGCAACGAAGCGTGAGGCGGCAAAGCGTTCGGGGCGGATATATTACGAAAGCCGGTCTTCGTCTTTTTTGTGTTTCAGATCATCGGCAATCGTTTTCTGGGCATTGACGGAAGAATTTATCAGGATCCTGAAAATCGCTTCGGAATCGTCGGGATCCAGTCCGAGTTTTCCTGAAACTCTGCGGCAACGCCCGATGACGTTTTCCTCGACACCGGGATTCCTGACAGGAAGCCCCGCTGATGCTTTCAGGCGCCCGATCTTTCCGGCGGCCTCCATGCGTTTTTTCATGGCGCGGAGGATTTCCAGATCTGCGGCGGCAATCTCTTCTCTGAGGATATCGAGTCCGGCGCAGGATGTGCCGGAAAGGCTGTGTTTTTCGGATCTGTCGGAAGTGCCGGATCTGTCGGATCTGTCGGAAGTATCATCGGCGCCGGGCAGGATCCCTGATCTGTTTTCCTCGGCAAAGGCGGCGCTGTGTTCCGGTTCTCTCATGACCTGATCGGCGATGACGAGCGCCGCGACGGCTTCGACGACGGCGACGGCTCTCGGAACGATGCAGGGATCATGGCGGCCGCCTGCGGTGACAGTCGTTTCTTCGAGCGTTTCAGGATTGACTGTTCTCTGTTCTTTTCCGACAGAAGGCGTCGGTTTGAAGACTGCCCGGAAAACGATGTCCGAGCCGCTGCTCATTCCGCCGAGGATGCCGCCTGCGTTGTTCGTTTCCGTTCTGATCCTGCCGTCACGGACAATGAAGGGGTCATTGCTTTCGGAGCCGCGCATTCCGGCAAGTCCGAACCCTTTTCCGAATTCGATGCCTTTGACGGCGGGAATTCCGAATATGCCGTGAGCCAGCTCGCAGTCGAGTGCCTCGAACCGGATGCCGCCGAACCCGGCCGGAAGACCGGTGATCCGGCATTCGACAATGCCGCCGACGCTGTCGGAATCTGCTGCGGCTTTGAGGATCTCTTCTTCAAAAAGCCGGTCGGTTTCAGCGTTGAGAGCTCTTGTTTTAAAACAGACGGATTTCCGGATGTCATCGAATCCGGGAGATTCCTGAGATGCGGTGCAGACGGTTCCGGCCGGTTCTGTGCGGACGGATCCGATCGATGATGTGAAGGCGGCGATCTCAATGCCTTTCGTTTCAAGAAACTGACGGGCGATGCTCCCGGCTGCAACGAGCGGCGCCGTCATTCTGCCCGAGAATTGTCCGCCGCCGCGGATATCAAAACAGGGATCTTTCAGAAGAGCGGGCATATCGGCATGACCCGGGCGCGGCGCGGTCCGGAATTTATCATAGGCGCGGGCGTCCGTGTTTTTGTTTTCGATCATGATCGTGACCGGCAGGCCGTTTGTTCTGCCGTTTTCGATTCCCGAGAGGATCCTGACCTCATCCGGCTCCGTCCGCGCCGTTCCGATCAGAGGAGAAGGTTTCCTGAGGGACATCTCTGATGCGATCTGCTCAGACGAGACGGAAATGCCGGCCGGCAGTCCTTCAAGGATGCATCCGACAGCCGGCGCATGGCTTTTTCCGAACAGATGGATCTGAATGATCTTTCCGAATGAATACATGAAAAAGACTCCGGGCATCGTGCCGTGACCGGCACGTCTGAAAGAAAATAAATTTCCTGAATGTGTAACAGTAAATCATGTTTCTTCTATATATCTTCGGGATATCGGGATATTCTTCAGGATATCGATATTCTTTGGTATATCGGGATATCGTTCGGGATATGTCCGGACTTGCCCGTGACAGGATAATACGGAAAATATAAAACATCTGACGTGACTAAGAAGAGAATACAATAAAAGGCCTGAAGAAGCCGGAAAGGCGTGAAACACCGGTGACTGTTCATAAGGAGTGAGAGGATGACGGAAGAAAAAAAAGAAAACGGCTCCGCAAAGGAATTTCCGGGCGCGGATGATGCTCAAAAAACAGAGAAAACGCAGGAAGAAAACGATAAAGACAGAAAAGAAGCCGCCTCCTGTCTGAAAGGATTTTCCGCGGCCATCAAAGAGATGATCGCGGCAGCAAGAGCCATGAAAGAACCGATCGAAGCGCTTCAGGATGCGGCCGGCGGGCAGGCAGGGGACGGAAAAAGAAAGGAAGATCCCGGAAACAACGGCGATGCGGATAACAAAAATAATGAGAACGACAGCATCGGGGATCTCAATAATGAGAACGACAGCGTCGGGGATCACAACAATGAGAACGACAGCGTCGGGGATCACAACAATGAAAATGATAACGTCGGGGATCACAACAATGAGAACGACAGCGTCGGGGATCACAACGATGAAAACGATAACATCGGGGATCACAATAATGAGAACGACGGTGTCGGTGATAACAGCAATAATGAAAACGACACCGACAGGGATAACAGGCGGGACGAATCCGTTCTTGCGTTTGAATCGATCCTGAAAATGGCTGCTGATGCGGCTTCCGGAAAGGAGCCGTCTCAGGAGGAAGTGTCCGATCTTGTCGAACGTATTCTGAATCTGGCGTCAGACGGCAATCTTTTCCGGAAAACGGCGGCCGGCCGTTTCGAGCATGAGCTGTTTTCGATCGACGTCCCGGAAGGATGGTGCTTCATTGAAGGAACGCCGTCGGATGGTGAAAGATCGTATTCCTTTTTCAGGGGGGAGAGGGTTTCGGACATCATGACGAAAGAGACGTTTTCGATCATTTTCTGCGAGTGCGAGTCTCAGACGGACTGCTTTAAAAAAGTCTCCGATGAAGTCTATGAGAGAAAAGAAAAGGGGGCAGAGATCATGTGGAGAACGATCGATGACATCCTTTTCAGGGAGTTCACTCAGAAAACCGGTCCGGAAGGCGGGACAGACGCTGCCGTTAAAAATGATTGGATCGGCTCTTCCGGAAACTGTCTGATCATGATCCGGTCGGAAAAATCGTCGGACGATGTCAGAAAGATGGTCAGATCCATGACGTTCCGGAAAGACCGTCTGCGATCCCTGAATAGCCGGATTCTGTCTGCGGGCGTTGCCGGCCCGCGGAGAAGATTAAAAAAACAGATAAAGGCATTGCGGCCTCCCGCCATCGTTTCCGGGACGGACTGCGGAATAGTTACAAATAGAAATAAGGCGTAAAGAGAGTGACAGCCGGCGCATCAGCTGAAGGCAGGACTGCGGCGGCGGAAAATGACGAGGTGAGAAAATGGCAGAAGAAGAAAGAATGCCGACAGAAGAAGAGCTCGAAAAGCTGGAAGAAATGGCAGACGGATTGGAAGCGTTCGGAGAAGCACTCGAAAGCGACGGCAGCGGCGATGCCGGTCAGATGTTTGATTTTCTCCTCGGCATGATGGAGATGATGGGCGATGAAGGGCCCAAGCCGGTCGTTTTCCCGGCGGGCCATGTTGATTTCGATTTTTTCGAAGCGGACGTTGAAGAGCCCTGGTGCATCCTGCAGACAGGCGAAGACGACGACAAGGTGACGCTCTTCGGAAAAGGCTCCAAAATTTCAGAACTCAGAAAGAACAAGGTTCTTCTGATGGTCGGGATTAGACCTGCCGATGACGATTTCCCGGAAACGAAGGAAGAATTTGAAAGCGGGATCGCAGAAGCAGGATTTAAAAAAGTCGACTTTGGAGGACGCGAATGCTTCTACCTCTGTCAGGAAGGGTCAGACATGTACATATGGGCCGATTTTGACAAAAAGATCAGCGGTACGATCGGCATCCTGGCCGGCGGCGATGAGGCCAAAAAGGTCGCAGAAACGATCCGCTTAAAGATCTGAAAGGAAAAAGCGACGGAAACGACGGGCTTATGGAAAAATCCGCATCATCCGTCATTACGTTTACAGCAGACAGTCTTTATGAACAGAACGTAATCATGAACAGAAAATGATCATGAACAGAAAATGATCATGAACAGAAAATGATCATGAACAGAAAACGATCATGAACAGAAAATGATCATGAACAGAAAATGATCAGTGAAAAGAGGAATATTTATGGGATTTTTAGACAAATTAAAAGAAAAAGCATCTGAAGCATCAACCGCGATCTCCGCGAGTGCCGGAAACAAATCATATGAATTCACATTCAGCAAAATTCCGGAAAGCCTTGAAGAACTCAATGCCTGCGAGGGATCCGATCTTGCCAAGCCGGAACAGACGGCCGCATTATTCATGCTGGCTCTGTGCGAGTATGTTGAAAACCCGGATATGGGCATTCAGATGATCAATGCGCTCAAAGGTCCGGAAGATCTGAGCACCTATGATATGCAGTTCCTGAAAGAACACCTGAGCGACAAGAAATATCTGCCGAAATCCTATTTCGCAGGAACGTCTCCGGCCAACAACTACACGCCGACTTTCCCGCTGAAGATCACGGTTTCCGAAAACGCTTACTCCCGCAGTGAAGAATCGAAAGGATATGTGAGAATGTGGCTCAAGAGCTCCGGCGCCGATCACCCGAGAGAGATCACGCTGCGCTACAAACCGTCCGACAAGATGTGGTTCGTCAACGGCTTCCCCGGAGGACTCCTCTCCGGCATCCGGATCCCGGCCGCAGAAGACAAATGGGCATGATCCGCTGAAAAAAACAAAACAGATCCTGTCTGTTCCGTTATGCTGAATGAAGACATCATCATCCGGCATTTTCAGGAGGCAGGTCTGAAATAAGAAGAAAAAAGACGGCAGATTTTTCCGGAAAACCGGAAAAGTCTGCTTTTTTGTTTTCGGGCCGGAAGATTTCTTTTTTGATGCCCGGGAAATTTTCAGAATTGAAGACGACGGAATTTTTTTCTGAATTGGAGACGTCGGAATTTTTTTCAGAATGAAGCCGTCGGAATTTATTTTCAGAATTGAAGACGACGGAATTTTTTTCTGAATTGGAGACGTCGGAATTTTTTTCAGAATGAAGCCGTCGGAATTTATTTTCAGAATTGAAGACGACGGAATTTTTTTCTGAATCGAAGACATCGATATTTTTTTCAGAATGAAAGCCGTCCGGAAGTTTTTCAGACGGCGCGGATCTGTTTTCCGATCGTCGTCTGTTTACTGTTCCGGCCGGGAAAAGGAACTGCCTCTGACGACGGAGATGCCTGCTTTTCTGATATCTTCGATGAATCCCGGATAGGAAATGCGGCAGCATTCCGGATCGTCTGTGATGACGGGACCGGATGAGACTAAAGAGGCAATGGCGGCTGCCATCAGGATCCGGTGATCGCCGCGGCTTCTGACAAAGCCGCCCGACAGTTCAGGAACGCCTTCGATGATGCATCCGTCATTTGTTTCTTCCGCTTTTCCGCCGAGCGACCGGATCATGTCAACGACGGCGGCAATCCTGTCACTTTCTTTGAAGCGGAGCTGGGGTGCGCCGTAAAGCCGGCTTTTCCCGTCCGCCGTACTCAGGAGAACGGCAGTGACGGGGAAGAGGTCGGGAATATTTCCCATGTCGAGATCGAGGGATCCCGGCCTGCCGCAGATCTTCCGGACGGAGACGGTATTTCCCGCGGCTGTGACCGGCGCGCCAGCATCCCTGAGGATGTCCGTTATTTTTTTGTCTCCCTGGACGTCTGAAAGATCAAGGCCTGAGACGGAAAGTGATGAAAGTCTTTCATCTTTTGAAACAGCGCCTGCCGTCAGCAGAAAAGCCGCGGAGGAAAAATCGCCGGGAATCGTCTGCTCAAAAGGCCTGTATCCGGAATGTCTTATTCTGAAAACGGCATCATCGCTGACAGTCCGGAGAGAACTTTCTTGGGGACTTCCCTGAGGACTTTCATGGAGACTTCCTTGGGGACTTTCATGGGAATCTTTGCGGAAGACCGAGGCGCCGGCGGTTCCCATGACGCGGAGCGTGATGTCGATATAAGGTTTTGAGGAGATCATTCCGGAAACGATGACGGAAGAGTCGTTTTTCAGGAGAGGCGCCGTCATGAGGAGAGACGTGATGAACTGTGAGCTGACGTTTCCGGGAATCCGGAAAACGGTTCCGGCATTCGGGCCGCAGACTGTGACGGGCGGAAAGCCGTTTTTGCTCAGGCAGGAGACGCCGCCGCTTTCGAGGCTTCTGAGCAGCGGGAGGACAGGCCTTTTCTGAAGAGAGGCATCACCTGTGATCGTGACAGGCTCTGCGCACAGGGAAGCGATCCCGGTCAGGAGGCGGAGCGTTGTTCCGGAATTGCCGCAGTCGACAGAAATTCCGCCGGATCTTCCGGAAACTCCATCACTTCCGGAAAGATCGGAACTTCCGGAAAAATCGGGAAACGGAACTCCGGAGATCTCCAGGTCGGCTGAACAGCCGTCGTTTCTCAGGGAAACGACCGATGCGCCGAATGATTCCGCAGCGCGGATCGTCGAAAGCGTATCCTCTGAGACGAGGCAGTTCCGGATAACGCTTTTTCCGGGTGCGAGGGCGGCTGCAAAAATAGTGCGGTGCGTATAGCTTTTGGAAGGCGGCGCCGTGATCATGACTTCCGGTTCGGGACGGCTCCTGAAAAAAACGAATCTGCCGGAAATTTCCTCGGGAATTTCCTCGGGAATTTCTTCGGAAATTTTTTCGGAAATTTTTTCGGAAATTTTTTCGGAAATTTTTTCGGAAATTTTTTCGGAAATATCTTCGGGATCCGCTTCCGGGAAGCCGGGGATTCTTTCAGAAAGATGTTCGGGATCCGTTTTCAGTCACCCCGGGAGAGTTTCTGGTCTGTGTGATCAGGAAAGTCACATCCGGCCCTACATATTTTCCGATCATATCGATAAAATCGAAAGCCGTCCCTTTTTCAAGCAGAAAAGCAACAGCAGGGCCCGTTCCGCTCATTCCGGCGGCAAAGGCGCCGAGGGATAATGCTTTTCCGGCGATGGAATTGTCCTCGCCGAGGATCTCTGCGATCAGGGCGCCGTTCTTTGTGAGCGCATCGAACGGCCTTACGGCGGCGATCGATGCGATCTCCAGGGATCTGCCGGCCGCAGCTTTCATTTTTTCTGTCGGCAGTTCCGTTTTCCGGATCATTTTTCCCGGAACGGCGATCACGACATCGAAATCCCCGAAATAAGGCCGGCGGAAAAGAAGACGGTCTTCGCGGTTGTCCGTCATGACGAAACCGCCGAGATGACAGCCGCAGGCATCATCGAATGCGCCTGTGACCGTCACGCCGGCCTGCCGCGCGCAGTCGACGCCGAGGCGGATCAGGCTGACAGGGTCCTCCGGAAGTTTCGGGTTTTCAGCGCCGTGTTTCCGGGAGATCTCATCAAAGACGGCTTCCAGAACGGCATTGCAGACGGAACTTGAACTTTTGAGGCCCCGTGACGCCGGGATTTCCGATCCGATCTCAAGAATGTATCCGGGCGGACACGGAATCCCGGAGAAAGCATATGCATTTTCAACACACAGTTTTGCCGTGCGGTCGTCCGGCCGTTCAGCAGGCAGGACGGTGCGCAGGTCAGGCGCATCAGCAGACGGAACTGTGCGCAGACAGTCCGGATCACCATGAGGATCAGAATGATCGTCAGAAAAGATGTCAGAAAAGATGTCAGAAAAGATGTCAGAAAAGATGTCAGGAAGACCGTTCCTGATGATAACTGTTTTTTGATCGGAGTCCGGCATTTCGGAAAATAAGGCGATCGTCTTCAGTTCTGTTCCGATCGTTGCGCCGATGCCGGCCGGGATCGCATTTAAAACAGTGATCGCGCCGTATGATCTTCCGATGCCTGTCATGATTATTCTCCGGGATAAAGTCGGTCAGCGGTAGAAATATGTTTTCCGTTATGAAATTTCCTGTCTCATGATCTCAAAGCCGGTCTTCCGGCCGGTCCAGTATTCAAAAGAAGCGGCGCCCTGTCCGGCGAGCATATCTTTTCCGGAAACGATCGTGCAGCCGGCGTTTTCAGCGGCGGCGACGAGAGGCGTCTTTTTATGATAGACCATATCGAAAACGATATGGGACGGACGGAGTTTCGACAGGTCGAACGGATAGATGTTTTCCGGAGGATTTCCGGCCGGCGTGCCGGGAGAATTCCCGGATGCGGCCACGTCAGACATGCCGACCGGCGTTGCATTGACGATGATATCAAACGGTCTGAGAGAAACGGATCCGGGAGAAACGGGGGAGATGGAAGAAACGGAAGAATCGGAGGAAACGGAGGAAACTGATCCGGCATTTCCTGTATCCCTTCCGGGCAGGATCAGGGGAACAGCCTTGAAATCCGAGGCGACCTGACGGACCGTTTTTTCATTCCTGCCGGCGACGGTGACCGTTGTTCCTTTTCCTGAACAGAGAGAGAAAAGATAAAGGCAGGCGCGCGCTGCGCCGCCTGAGCCGTAAACGAGAACGGATCTTCCGGAGAGGGAAACGCCCGCTTTTTCAAAAGCAGTCCGGATGCCGATGTGATCCGTATTGGCGCCGGTCAGTTTTCCGCCGGTGTTGATGATCGTGTTGACGGCGCCGATCTTTGATGCGGCTTCATCGAGGGTGTCCAGATACGGAATGACGGCTGTCTTGTACGGGATCGTCACATTGAGGCCGCCGATCCGGTAAAAGCGCATGACATCGGGCAGATTGACAAGATCGTCTGCAGAAGGCGTATCGAAAAGAAGATATTTTCCGGGAATGCCTGATGATGCAAAGGCGGCGCGATGCATGGCCGGAGATGCGGAACGGCTCACGGGATGGCCCAGAAGACCTGTGATCAGGCAGTCGTCTCCGGATTCTTTCATTTCCGTGACGCTCAGCTGTCCGGGTGCCGTCGGCTGACCGGCCGAGGCGAACGTGAATTCGTTTCCGAGCAGAGCGGAACGGATCCTTGTGACCGTGCCGAGCGGACCCATGCCGATGAGGATATGCGGGACGGCGGAGATGTCATGTTTTCCGCGGGTTAAAGAAAGAGAAGCGTCTGCGATCGATCTGAGATCGGCAAGCGTGCGGACGGCAAAGGCGCCTTTTGAAATATCAGAATTTTGGCAGGCTTTTTCGAGGATCCTGCAGATCTCATCGGCCGGCGGCGTTTTTTCAAAATCGTGATAAGAGGAAATGCGTCTGAATTTTCCGGCGCGTGAAAAAGGAAATATGTCTTCGTCTGAGTCGATGAATCCTGAAAAATTTTCAGGGATATCGTCCGGGAAATGTGTTTTTCCGCGAAGCGTGATCAGGATCCTGTCCTGAGAAAAGCCGTATCTGTTCAGTTCAGACAGGAATTCAGAAAGACGGAAAGGAGATCCGGATTTTTCAAAAAGGTCTGTGCGGATCTCGATCATATCAGAATTCAGGATATCGGGATTCAGGATATCGGGATTCAGGATATCAGGATTCAGGGTATCAGGATTCAGGGTATCAGGATTCAGGGTATCAGGATCCCGGATGCCGGAATCAGAACTGTCGGAAGCCGCCGTTTCGGGATGATGCAGATCTTCAGGGCTGCTGAGCGAGGCGCATATTTTCATGTCAGTCACATCAGTATGCAGGAAACATTTCCCGGAAAACCCGTTCCGGACGGCTGTCTTCCGGGCGGATCATGACGGTCATCGGGTCTCCCGGATCGTTTCTTCAACGGCTGTTCCGAAATGACGGCCACCGTTTTCGATCCTGGCATAAACGAGGCATCCTTCTCTGAGGGCGGAGACGGAAACGGCTCCTTCGGGGCCGATCATCCGGACAGTCTCGGCATTCTGGAGGATGACGGAAAAAGACGGCTGTTTTTCCCCGGCGTCTTTCCGGTGATCGTTTCTTTCGGCGATGCTGTCGTTTTTTTCATCGATGCTGTCGTCTTTTCCGGCCGGGCAGGCTTCGATCAGGATGAGCGGCCTGCGCTCGGTCTTGCAGCGGCCGATGACGGCGGCGTCTGTTTTCCCGGATCTTCCGGCGATCAGGACAGGATCGCCGGCTTTCAGTTCGGAGAGATATTTCGTTTTTCCGCCGGGAACCAGGATATACGAATGGACGGCGCCCGCATTGACGCGGAACGGCCGCGGCGCCACATAGCCGCTGTCTTCGCTTTCTGACTGGATGAGAAAAAGGCAGGAAGACTGAGAACCGATGAGCATGCCTTCACCGGGGGACATCATCGTGCAGGTATCGATGCAGACACGGTCTCCCATGCCGACAGGGCGGACGGATGTGATCCGGAGCGTAGAGAACTGTTCGGACACACTTCCGGAAAGAGCGCGGCGGATGTCTGAGACGAGCCCGGGAAGGGCTGACGGATCGTTTTCCGGCGTCTCGATCAGGATTCCGTCGGCGCCGCATTCGAGCGTCTGTGAAAAAACGGCGGCCTCATCGGCGGATGAGGCGACGGCGAAGACTTCTGTTCCTTTTTTTCTGAAATGCGCGATCATGTTCTCAAGAGGAATGATCATCATATCGGATCTGCCGAGAACGACAAAAGAAAAACGGGCGGAAACGTCGTCATCCAGGATCTTTTTCTGATCTTCCGGAGATTTCAGTTCACATAAGATGCCGGAGGCGCCGTTTCCGGAAATGACGTTGCCGCTGATGAAATAAAGGTCGATCTTTCCGACGGATGAAAGATCAGCATCTTCCGGCCGGACGACGGCTGAACGGATGCCCGATTCGAGCGCTGAGATCACGAGTTCTTTGCGGGTTTCCCGGTCATCCGGAAGATCAGCCCGGATCCAGAGTTTCATGCCGGATTCTGCCATTTCTGATAAACTCCTTTCATATGATTCCTGTTTCCGGAAAAGAAGCGGATACCTGATATCAGATCACGGATATCGGATAACGGATATCGGATATCGGATTGCGGATGTCGGATAACGGATATCGGATAACGGATATCGGATTGCGGATGTCGGATTACAGATATCGGATTGCGGATATCGTATCACAGATGTCGGATCACATCATCCGCTGATAAATGTGTCAGTCGCCCGTCGCTGTCAGTCGTCCGTCAGCAGGCGGCCGGCTTCTTCGGCGCTGAGGCCTTCAAGGACGATCCCTGAGACAGCTTTTGTGATGCCTTCGATGTTTCTGTGACTGAAGATGTTCCTGCCGATCGAGACGCCGCGTCCGCCGGCTTTCATGGCATCTTCGACCATTCTGAGAAGATCCGTGTCGGACGGGGTGTTCGGGCCGCCTGCGATCAGGACGGGAGCGGGGGTGCCTCTGACGACTTCCCTGAAAGAGTCGATGTCACCCGTGTAGCTCACTTTGATGATGTCGGCGCCGAGTTCGGCGCAGGCTCTGGCGCAGTGGGCAATCAGATCGGGATCTTCGGGATCGCTGATCCCGGGGCCGCGGGGATAAGCCATGGCCAGAAGCGGCATGCCCCATCCGGCACATTCTTCTGAAACTTTGCCGAGATCGGAGAGCATCTGCGATTCTGTTTCCGATCCGAAATTCACATGGACGGAAACGGCATCGGCGCTGAGCCTGACGGCTTCTTCGACAGTCGAGACGAGGACTTTGGAACACCATGACGGACCGATGTCTGTCGAGGCGGAAAGATGGAGGATCAGACCGAGATCGCGGAAGCATCCCGCGTCTGCATCTTTCTTTGATGCACTTGCTGTATTTGCTGTATTTGCTGCATTTGCTGCATCTGCGCCGGCGTCCGGCCGGCGGAAACTGCCGCGGTGACCGCATTCGACGAGGCCTTTGTGCATCAGGACAGCTGTCGCGCCGCCGGCGGCGACGGCCTCGACTGTGGACCGCACATCAAAAAGGCCGGCGGACGGACCGGATGTGATACCGTGATCCATCGGGACGATGACGGCATTTCCTGTTCTTCTGTCCAGGATCCTTTCCATACGTATTCTCTTTCCGATCATTTTGACAGCCCCGCCGGTCATCCGCATTTGCAGGTATTGTATATGAGTAAAAGCGAACAGATAAATAAATTCTTTTTCAGGACGGCTGCCGGTAAAAACACAGGAAACTGAAACAGAAAAAACAAGGAGAAAGGAAACAGAAAAAACAAGGAAAAGGAAACAGAAAAACACAGAGAAAGGAAACAGAAAAAACACAGGAAAAACGGCGGGAAGCAGAGAAGAGATTAGGATTATATCCCATGATCTGTCTTTTATTTCAGATATTCATGACCCGCAGGAAAATTTTTGAGAAAAAAATGACAGCTGACAAAGACGGCATCCGTTTTGCGACGCCTGAGCCGGTCGCCGGATACAGGGCCTCCCGCCTGAAATGCCGGACGATCGCCGACATCAGCTGCGGCATCGGCGGCCAGACGATCTATTTCGCCAAGATGTGCGAACATGTCTATGCCGTCGAGATCGATCCGAAAAAGATAGAATATGCAAAAGAGAACTGCCGGAAACATGGTCTGACGAATGTGACGTTCATCTGCGGCGATGCGCTGTCGCCGGAAGTGATCGAACAGATCCCGCCTGTCGACATTGTCTTTTCAGATCCGGCAAGACCGCCTGAAGAGGACGAACGCCGCACCGACTGTCTGCGTCCGGGAATTCCGGATGTCATGAAGGCCTATGCCCATCTGACGGAAAATTTCGCCTTTGAAGCGCCGCCGCAGATGCCGCCTGAGCGCATCGACATGGATTGTGAAAAGGAATACATTTCCCTGAACGGACAGCTCAATCGCCTGACGCTTTATTTCGGAAAGATCAAACGGTTTGAAAGGATCGCAGTCAGCCTGCCGGAAGGAAATGCGATCGTCAACGCGCCGGCGGATGCCTATATTCCGCCGATGATCGAATCGGACAGACCCGGCGTCTATGCTTTTGAACCCGATCCGGCCGTGACGGCTTCGGGACTTCTCCGCGAGCTCGTCGATGACATGATCAAAGCCTGCCTCGGCCCGGTGAAGATCTTCCGCCCGGATGACAAGAGGCTCCTTCTGACATCGGATTTCCTGACGGTCCATCCGCTCGTGAAAAACAATTATCTCGTTCTCCGCACGATGCCTCTCTCGACCGAAGACGACACCGCCGCGATCAACGAATACCTGAAAAAGATCGATGCCGGATCCGTCGTTCTCCGCGGCCGCATCGACCCGAAAGAATACTGGAATATCAGAAACGCCCTCGAAGACGGTATCAGCGGAAAAAAGAAGATCCATCTGTATCTGACGGAAAAAGACGGAAAAAAAGAAGCTGTCCTCTGCGAGATCGTTTTTGAATGAAGACAAGTCCTGGAACCTCTTCGCCTG
>JAGAEB010000024.1 GCA_017613335.1 Methanosarcinaceae archaeon | reverse complement strand
TTGTCGATCTCGCACTGCGCGGCGACGAGTCTTGCGATCGGAACTCTGTACGGCGAGCAGCTGACGTAGTTCAGACCGATGGATTCGGCGAAGCGGATGGAGCTCGGTTCACCGCCGTGTTCACCGCAGATACCGAGTTTGATGTTCGGGTTGGTGCTCCTGCCTTTCTGAATGCCGATCTTCATGAGTTCACCGACACCTTCCTGATCGAGGACGGCGAACGGGTCAGACTCAAGGATCTTGTCTTCAAGGTACTGCGGCAGGAATTTGGCGACGTCGTCTCTGGAAAATCCGAACGTCGTCTGAGTCAGGTCGTTTGTTCCGAAGGAGAAGAAGTCGGCCTGCTCTGCGATCTTGTCTGCCGTCATGGCGGCGCGCGGGAGTTCGATCATCGTACCGATCTTGAGGTCGATCTCGCAGTTGTATTTGTCCATGACTTCCTTGGCAACGCGGATGACGTCAGCTCTTGTCCGGATGAGTTCGTTCACATTTCCGACGAGCGGGATCATGATCTCCGGGATCGCATTGATGCGTTCCATTCTCAGCTCGCAGGCTGCTTCAATGACAGCGCGGGTCTGCATATTGTAGATTTCCGGATAAGTGATGCCCAGACGGCAGCCTCTGTGGCCGAGCATCGGGTTGAGTTCGTGGAGAGACAGGACACGGGCCATGACAGATTCGACTTTGGCGATCTCTTCTGCCGGCGCGTTCTTTGCCTTCAGATCTGCCAGTTCCGTTTCAAGAACTTTCATCTGAGGCAGGAATTCGTGCAGCGGCGGGTCGAGGAAACGGATGGTGACAGGTTTTCCTTCCATGACTTTGAGAATGGCTTTGAAGTCTTCCTTCTGCATCGGAAGGATCTTGGCCAGGTGTTTCTCTCTTTCTTCAACGGTGTCTGCAAGGATCATGGCACGGACGACCGGGATGCGGTCTTCATCGAAGAACATGTGTTCAGTCCGGCAGAGTCCGATGCCTTCTGCGCCGAGCTCGAGGGCTTTTGCTGCATCGGTCGGCGTGTCTGCATTCGTCCTGACACCGAGTTTTCTGATGTTGTCGGCCCAGTCGAGGATCTTTTCAATGTCACCGCTGACTTTGTTGTCGATGAGCGGGACGGCTCCTTTGATGACATTTCCGGAAGATCCGTCAATGGAGATGTAGTCGCCTTCTTTGAGCGTGACGCCGCCGATCGTCATCAGGTTCTTTTCCGTATCAATGAAAAGTTCACCGCATCCGACGACGCAGGGCTTTCCCATACCGCGGCCGACGACGGCTGCGTGGGACGTCATACCGCCTCTGGCCGTCAGAACGCCTTCTGCGGCATGCATACCGCCGATGTCTTCCGGAGAAGTCTCGACGCGGACGAGGATCGTCTTTTCGCCGTTTTCTTTCATGGCTTCTGCTTTTTCCGGCGTGAAAACGATCTTGCCGACACCGGCGCCCGGGGATGCCGGGAGACCTTTTCCGATGATGTCGAGTTTTGCTTTCGGGTCGATCATCGGGTGGAGAAGCTGGTCGATCTGATCCGGCGTGATACGGGAAACAGCCGTCTTCTTGTCAATGAGACCCTCATTGACCATGTCGACGGCGATCTTGGTCGCAGCGGTAGCCGTTCTCTTGCCGTTGCGGGTCTGGAGCATATAGAGTTTGCCTTCCTGAATGGTGAATTCGATATCCTGCATATCGTGGAAGTGACCTTCAAGGATGTGGCAGATCTCGATAAGTTTGTTGTAGGCTTCCGGGATATTCTGTTTGAGCGTGTTGATCTCAGACGGTGTTCTGATACCGGCCACGACATCTTCGCCCTGTGCGTTGATGAGATATTCACCGAAGAAGCGCTTTTCACCGGTGGACGGGTTTCTGGTAAACGCAACGCCGGTACCTGAAGTATCGCCCATGTTACCGTAGACCATCGACTGGACGTTGACGGCCGTACCCCAGTCTCCCGGAATGTTGTTGAGCTTTCTGTAGATCTCGGCTCTCGGATTGTTCCAGGAATCAAAAACAGCATCAATAGCCTTGTTAAGCTGGACTCTCGGATTCTGGGGGAAATCTTCGCCCATTTCTTTCTTATAAATTTCTTTAAATTCTCCGACAAGGACTTTGAGATCATCGACGGTCAGATCCGTATCGGAAGCCGCGCCGACAAGTTTCTTGCGATCGTCAAGAGCCGCCTCGAATTTACCGAAATCAATGCCGCAGACGACATCTCCGAACATGGAAATGAATCTTCTGTAACAGTCATAGGCGAAACGCGGATTCGATGTCTTCTTGGAAAGACCTTCTACGGAAACATCATTGAGACCGAGGTTCAGAACAGTATCCATCATGCCGGGCATGGAGATGCGGGCACCGGATCTGACGGAGACCAGAAGCGGGTCATTTTCATCGCCTAATTTCTTTCCGAGAGCCGTCTGAAGCTTTTCAAGGGCTTCATCGATCTGGTCGGTCACGATCTGCGGATAGCTTCCGTTGTTCATGTACATCGTACAGACTTCGGTCGTGATCGTGAATCCCGGGGGAACCGTGATGCCCATCCGGGCCATCTCGGAAAGGCCGTAACCTTTTCCGCCGAGAAGGTTTTTCATTCCGCTTTTTCCTTCAGTCTGGTCTGCGCCAAAGAAATAGACAAATTTTTCTGACAAGTTAATTCCTCCGATTCGGATTTGTTCTGATATGGTCCCGATATCCCGTCCCGGATCAGACCGCAGGGTCAAAGATCACACCAAAACAGGTCTTTTTCCGTTTCGGAATTTCCGGATGACCGGAAAATCCCCCCGAAAAAGACAAATATGCGCTGCCGCCCGTTTCCGTCAGCCTTCCGGCGTCCGGATCTGCAGCAGGCAGAAAGACAGTCATAAACGGTACTTCTGAAAAAGAGACAGACATTAAAAAAGAGTCGACCGGCTGATCGCCCCGTAAAGGCAGAACCGGCAGGCAGCACACATCATTCAGCAGAAATGCGGGCATGCTCTCACGGTCAACAATAAGACCGCCGAAGGCTCCGTCAGGTGTGCTGTAAATATTGCCGCGTTTGTCTTCAGAAGGCATGATGGTCAGTCCGAAGTCTGTCAAATAAATGAAATTCTGATGTATGATCCTGATAAATGACATTCTGAAATCTCAGAAAACGGAATCGTTCGATACCGGCCGGCGGATTGACAGCAACAGCCGTATCAGACTCCACTCAGCCCTACACTATCTGATCACTGAGTATAAGCCTTTCGGATTCGGATGATCTTCTGATCATCTTCATCTTCTTCCGATCATCTCTCAGGTATCTTCCGGGCATTTTCAGACCTTGCCGGGATCTGTCTTCTCAGGCTTCTGTGCCTGTTTTACGACCGCCGTTTTTTCCCGGTTTCCGGTCAGAACTCTGCCCGCAGATCCGCATAAACACAAACAATCATGATATATGAATGATTCGATTCAATGACCGCCCGTCCGTGTCCGCACAGCCCTCAACCCTCTGTTCTGACACGATCAGAAACCTTTTTTCCCGATAAGGCGCTGTCGTGTCCGTTTCGCCGGAAGACATATTCAGCAGATTAATAAAGACCTTCAGACTATTACATAACAAGACCCTTAAGGGAACGGTGATCATCATGGTAAAATTGACTGAACAGATGAAAGAAGACCTTAAAAAAGTCAAAGTCCTCCCGCTTGCAACCTGCTCCAGAAGCGGCGTTCCGAATGTTATCCCGATCGGGATCTGCGAGCTCGTCGAAAAGGACGATGACGATTATCTTCTCCTCATGAACAACTACTTCCTGAAAACGATGGCCAACATCAACGAAAACCCGAAAGTCGCCATCTTTGTCTGGAGCCCCGAAGTAACGGCCTGCTTCCAGATGAAAGGCGACGTCATCGAGATCGCCGACAGCGGAAAAGAATATGAAGACTTCATCGGCCGCGTCAAAGCCGTCAAGCCGCAGCTCCCGGGAAAACACATGGTCGTCGTCAGGATCACGGATGTTTTCAACTGCAAATCCGGAGAAACCGCGGGACAGAAGATTCTCTGAAAATTCTCTGAAAATTCTCAGAAAATTCTCTATGAAATTTTCTGAAAAATCTGAACATTTTCTGATTTTCTGAAAGTCGTTCCTGAAAATCAGCCGGAATATTCCCGATAAATACCGGGAATATTCCCGGATTTCCTGTTCTCATTCTGTTTTTCCTTCGGTTTTTCCTTTTGTTCTTTATTATTCTGTCTTCATCCTGTATCCGTTCTGTATCCGTTCTGTTTTTCATTCTGACCGTCGATCATCCTGTTTTTGACCGCAGTCTTTATTTATCCGAATTACCATTAGGGTAACCCTTAGGTATTGACTGATTGATCAGTCCCCGCCCGCATATTCAGGGCTACCCACCGCACATAGGGGTTTTCTGATGCTGGATCGGAAAAGCAGCGGTGCATCCGGGGATGGCAACGTTCACATCAATTCATATCAACTCACTCATTATCGCCGCGCCTCATGTCTGAAGGGCGGCATGGGCGCTATGCCCGACCAATCTGCAGGAGAGAATAAATAATGGTCAGAAAGCCAGCAAGTATGTACAGAAACATCAAACAGCAGTCCTACACCAGAAGAAAATACATGGGCGGTGTCCCCGGTGTCCAGATCATCCACTACGACATGGGCAACACCAAGAGACAGGACTTCCCGATCAAGGTCAGCCTCTGCTCCCTCGAGAAATGCGCCATCAGACACACCGCACTCGAAGCAGCCCGTATCACTGCCAACAGACATATGGTCAACAGCGCAGGCCGTGACGGCTACCACATCAAGCTGAGAGTCTACCCGCACGAAGTCATCAGAGAAAACAAACAGGCAACCGGCGCCGGTGCTGACCGTGTTTCAAGCGGTATGAGAGCAGCTTTCGGTAAGAACGTCGGAACAGCCGCACGCGTCCTTCCGATGCAGAAGATCTTCACGATCTCTGTCGACAAAGCAAACTTCGAGCTCGCCAAAAAAGCGCTCAGAAGCGCCGGTCAGAAACTCCCGACCACCACCCGCATCATCATCGACCAGGGTGCCGAACTCGTTCAGTAAGCTGACATCTTCTTTTCCGGGCAATCCCGGAAAACAATGAAAACAATGACAGGCGGATCCTTTCCGGGATCCGCCTTTTTTATTTCGTTTTCACGGTTCCGTCTGGTGCACCGTTTACGACATCGTCTGCCGCATCGTCCGCGATGTCGTCTGCCGCATCGCATCATCCGCGGCATCGTCTGCCGCCGTGGTCCTGCTGTTGTGAAAATTTTAATATATCATGCCCTTTCATTAGTACTATTCTGTTTCCGGAGGAATCATATGGACAGCGCATACGAAAAATTACTGAACAGGGCAATTGCGGAACTGCCCGACGAGGAGACATCGGATGACCGTTTCATCGTCCCCGAGTCCCGCCTTTTCTCTGAAGGAAAGGCAACGGTTCTTGAGAATTTCTCAAATATCACCGATACGCTCCGCCGTGATCCGGACCACGTCATGAAGTACCTCACGAGAGAACTCGGTACAGCCGGAAAGATCGAAGGCGGCAGAGCCGTCTTCCAGGGTCGTTTCACCAGAGACCAGATGGATTCCCACATCAAGTCATATGTGGATGAATACGTCATCTGTTCCGAATGCAACCGTCCGGATACGACTCTCGAAAAAATGGACCGCGTTCTGATCCTCAAATGCGCCGCCTGCGGTGCCCACCGCCCGGTGAAGAAGAGACAGACGACCGTCGCCAAGACCGCCGTGTCCCTCGAAGAAGGCAACACATACACCGTCACGATCGAAGCCGTCGGCTCCAAAGGAGACGGCATTGCCAAATTCGACAAATACACGATATTCGTCCCGGGCGCCGCCAAAGGCCAGACGATCAACGTCAGGATCAAAAAGATCACCGGCTTCCTGGCCTTCTCCGAAAAAGTCTGAAAAGACCGGCCGGCATCCGGCCGGCCTGTTCCTTCCGGACGCCGGGATATCCGGTCCGGAAATATTCCCGCTCCGGGATCCTGACCGGCCGGAAATCCGAAAAACGGCGCCGGTCACAAAAACCGCCGGATCACCCGATCCGGCCTGTATTTTCATGACCTTATTTTTCTGTTTTCCGTTTTTTTGGTTTTTCCGTTTTTTCTGTTTTTT
>JAGAEB010000023.1 GCA_017613335.1 Methanosarcinaceae archaeon | reverse complement strand
AGCTTTTCCGGCCGGCTTTGTCCTTTCAGCGCTGTTCCGGCCGGCTTTGTCCTTTCAGCGCTGTTCCGGCCGGCTTTGTCCTTTCAGCTTTTCCGGCCGGCTTTGTCCTTTCAGCTGTTCCGGCCGGCTTTGTCCTTTCAGCGCTGTTCCGGCCGGCTGTCTGTTTCAGGTGATATCATGATAAAAATAACGACACCGTATTTCAATATCCGGAAGATCGAAGAGAGCGGCCAGTGTTTCCGTTTTGAAAAAACGGGAGAAGGCGTTTATGATATCGTTTCCGGAAACCGGGCAGCCCGTGTCAGCGATGACGTGATCGAATGCGACCCCGCCGACAATGATTTCTGGGCACGGTATTTCGCCTTTGATGACGAACAGATCTATCGGTCGCTCAGTTCCCGCATCGATCAATACGACGGCGCAGGCAGCGGATTTGTCAGACTTGCCGAAAAAGAAGCTTTCGGAATACGCATTTTAAGGCAGGATCCCTGGGAAACGCTCATCTCATTCATCATTTCACAGAACAACAATATCCCCAGGATCAAAAAAGCCGTCAACGGTCTCTGCGAGATCGCAGGTGACACTGTCCGCAGCGATCTTTTCGACAGAGAATATTTCCTGTTCCCGACCGCCGAACAGATCCTGGAATGCAGAAACAGGCTTTCATGTCTCAGACTCGGATACCGGGAAGAATATCTGATCGCCGCATCCGGATATTTTGCTGAAAACGGATACGACGGGATCAGCAGCACCGAAAAAGTCCTGAAACTCAAAGGTGTCGGTCCCAAAGTCGCCGCCTGCTACGGTCTCTTCGGCCTGCACGAACTCAATGCGTTCCCGGTCGACACATGGATCCGGAAGATCCTTCAGAAATATTTCGGCGGCGACATCTGTTTTCTGGAACAGTTCCCGGAAGGAAAAGGGATCCTGCAGCAATATATGTTCTACGCCGAAAGAATGAACAGTGCCAAAAAACGATCCGGATCAGTCAGGGATCCGAATAACAAATATCTTTTACAGATGCCTGCCCGGTCATCCTTCCGTTTTCTGCCGGATCATTCCGGCGACCGTTTTCAGAGCTGAGACGGCATCTTCCCGCTTGACATCGCGGGCATTTCCGGGGAGCCAGTTTCTGAATGAAGAAAGCGTTTCCGGATCGATCGCTTTTTCTTTTTCCGTTTTTTCGATCAGGGCATCGTACGTCCTTTCCGGATAATAGATATCGACAGCCGCCCTGAGGAGGATCTCCCGCTCATCCGCCGTGATCACATTTTGGGACTCTGCCCTTTCAAGCGTTTTTCTGATGTTGACGAGCGCTTCCGAAAGCGCTTCTCCCGTCACGGGACTGCAGAGGACGGCGACCTCGTCATCCGATTCGATCTCGCCCGATCTGTACATCTCATAGACCGTCCCGATGCCGGTCATGCCGAAGATGTCCGTTTCACAGGCACGCAGAGC
The DNA here is from genome assembly GCA_017613335.1 of Methanosarcinaceae archaeon. GTDB lineage: Archaea > Halobacteriota > Methanosarcinia > Methanosarcinales > Methanosarcinaceae > Methanofrustulum. The sequence goes on along the minus strand of JAGAEB010000023.1, from coordinate 2,033 downwards.
GCCCATGCTGGCCGCGCCGATCATGCGGACGCCGGCTTTCAGAGCCGCCATGATCTCCTTGTGGCCGACAGAACTGCTCTCGAAAAAAACACCGTCGATCAGACAAACGAGATCCGCGCCGTCTGCGACTGCTTTCGTGATGTCGCCGCGGGCCGCCGGTGAACGGTAGATCACAGATGTGTCCGTTCCGCTCAGATCATCAGGGATATCCCCGCCCGCAGGATACGGCCGCAGGATATCGTACGCCTCTTCCGCAGGCAGACTCGGTCCCAAAAAAACGATGACTTTTTCCGGCATTTCTTTTCTCATGATATGAGCCTCTTCAGACTTTTTCCGTCCTTCAGGTTTTTCTGTTTTTCAGATACATTGCAGGAAATCTCATCGACTTCCTGCTTTTCTGTTTTTCCCCGTCGCTTTCCGGTATTATGTCTTCGGGACATATCTGCGGACCGGGCGGTTTTCTTTTTTCATGCGTTTCTGCGCTTCTCTGTACCTGACGCCTTTTCTTTCGGAATCGATCGCCGCGCATTCCGCGCCCGGAATGATGACTTTGACGACCGGGACTTTGATATCGTCACGCGTCAGATCTGCAAAAAGGACCGTTGAAAATCCGGCCGCTTTCAGTTTTTGGATCGTTTCACAGATCTCGTCAAGGAAATCATCATGGGAACAGCCTTTGATGTCACCGAAACTGATCTTTTCCGTCATGTCGAACCACATGGCATTGAGACGTTTCGTTCTTTCATAGCCGATCTGTTTTCTGACATCTGCGGTCGTCGTGTCCTCTCTGGCGCCGTGGATCTGCGTCGCACGGCTCTGAGCGACTTCCGTCAGTGCACGCAGCGCCGCGATCTTGGGCGACGAATGCGTTCCCATGCCGAGACAAAGAAGTGCCGGATCTTTGAGATCGATATCATCCGAAACGGCGGCAACAGTCGGAACGCCGATATCGCTCGTGATGTCTCTCAGGATGATGTCGACGCCGGCATTCCTGAAAAGATCGAGCAGACGGTTGATATCCGGATCATCGATGTCTTCAATGACTTTTCCGGCAGACTTCGACGCTTCCGCCAAAGACCAGGCATCACGCTCGATGACTTCACAGAGTCCGTGATAGACAGCTTCCTCGATCGTGTTTCCGGACGCCAGCCCGTTCGTTCCGCTCCGGAAGAGCCGGTGGTATTTCTTCGGGACCGGATGGCAGACGGCATCTGCCGGGATGAGGACATCAACGCATCCGATCGATTTCCGGCGGCATGTCTCTTCATCGTTTTTATCCATGTTTTCCGGATCGTACGAGCCGTCATCGATCAGAAATCCGTTCACCCAGGCGATCCGGGCATCCGGGTCGGCGCCTTCCGGCAGGATGAGGACGGCCGGATCCAGAACAGCCGGCACAGACGGATCATCCGATCCGGCCAGTTCCGGGAAACGCCCTTCCGTAAATTCCCTGTCAAGCGGCTCGCCGGAATATCTCTCAAGTCCTTCCATGATCGCAGAAACCTTTGCGGCAAGCGGCGTTGCGCCTTTTCCGTTATAGACGGAGATCGCCCCTTCCGACGCCTCCGGCCGGATGCACGAAAAGACCGGAATGCCGATGCGGTCAAGCTTCGTAATGTCAGCAACACGCGTGATCCCGGCGATCTCCGCAAGACCCGCTGCCTTTTCATAAGTCTCGTCAAGGACTTTTGAGCGATGCGTTTCCTTCTGATAGACTTTCATACAGGACTTCAGTTCCATTCGGTCACTCCCGTTTCTTTGCTTTAAGCACGGTTCTGAATGCAGATTTTCTGCTCTTTAAGACATTTCCTTTATAAAAGATAGTTCATTTCGGAACTCATTTGTGACTTCACTTGTGATTTTCACTTGTGATTTTCACTTGTGATTTCACTTGTGACTTCACTTGTGACTTCACTTGTGAGTTCACTTGTGAGTTCACTTGTGAGTTCACTTGTGAGTTCACTTGTGACTTCACTTTGTGATTTCACTTGTGACTTCACTTGTGAGTTCACTTGTGATTTCACTTGTGATTT
>JAGAEB010000022.1 GCA_017613335.1 Methanosarcinaceae archaeon | reverse complement strand
GCGCGGAAATGTTCTTCATTGACAGGAACGCAAAACAGAAACCTGCAGCAGAAGAAAATAAGCCGGATTTCAGCAGCGGGCAGTCCGGCGGTCTTTATATCAAACCGAGCGAACCTGCCGATGATCCGTTTGCGGATGCCTGTCCGGAAAACCCCGCAGGATACGGCAGCAGCGCAGAAGCACCGTCCGGCGAAAACCGTATGGCATTCGGCGCCGCTGCGCCCGCAGATGCCGGATTCAGCACCTCACCGGCGTCCGGATCCGTCCCGGAAGCCGGAGAAGCGTCCGAAGAATACGGCAGCAGATACGAAGATTCCATCCCGGCAGCAGCCGCTCCGGAACAGGAAAAGGATGATCAGCTTCAGTATGCTTCCGTCTATGAACAGCCGCCGGCATCCGCTCCCCCGCAGCCGCAGAATGTTCCGGACGGCGCCGTGCCGATCACTGTCGCCGAAGACCCCGAGATCGAAGACGACTCGACCGAATCCGGCTGCGGCGAGACGATCGTCGCCGACGTCGATGCGGAAAAAAGACCGTGCGAAAACACGGAGATCGGCGTTGAGATGTGGAATGAAAACAGACCGGAAGCGCCTGCTTCATCCCACAGCAGCAAGTATGCGTTCTACGATTCCGTCATCCGCGAAGAAAACGAGAAAAAAGCCGCAAGAGATCCTTTCACGAGCGCCGGTGAAAAATTCGATGCCCTTGCAGAAGAAATAAGACAATCGGAAGAAGCCGAAAACGACGACGGCACCGGAGATGCCTCTTCCGCCGGAAGACCTGTCTTCGGCGAACCGGAAGACGACGCCGATACGGATTACTACTGACGGATCACTGCCGGCAGTCATTCCTGCCGGCAATCGTTTCTGCCGGCAGCCTTCACTGTCTGATGCTTGTCTGCATCCTTTTCCGCAAGGCAATGGCCGTCTGCCGGCGCTGACGGCCGGACTGCGGTCACCAGTCATCATAAAAAATGATCTGAATTCAAAGAAGTCCTGACTTCCGGGTCGGGACTTCTGTTTTTTCAGATTTCTGTTCTGTTTTTTTCAGTTTTCATCAGCGGCGTCCTTTGTTTTCCCGGACTCTGTTTTTGGTGGGTCTTCCCTGTTTGTTTCCGGTGCCGCGGTACATTTCTTTCTTTTCAGGTCCTTTCGCCTTTTTCCTGTCCGGCGCGCCCGGATATCTGAGATCCAGTTCTTCGCAGAGGCGTACCATTTTCGGCGGCAGTTCCTTCCAGCGCCAGAGGCCGTGCGCCGTGTATTCTTTTTTGAGTCCGTTCCGGCGGGCCCATTCCGCAAGATAGGATTCCCAGCGGGCGGCCAGTTCCGGATGGATCTCCGACATTCTGACATATTCTGCCTGGAAAGCCGCCGGGCACATCCAGCATCCGATCCGTTCAAAGCCTCTGTCATAAAGCGGATTGTAATCAAGACCGCGCCAGCGGATATACAGCCAGACTTCGATCGCGCGCCAGTCTCTGATCGGGAAAATGTTCATCTGGCCTCTGACTTTCGGATTCCTGTCCGAGGCCGGGATCGTCGCCCGGACGAATGATTCATGGCGACGTTTTCCGTCAACGGAAATGTGTTCATTTCCTCTCTCGACATCATCCGCGGAATTGAGCTTGCAGACCTTGCAGCACCAGCGCTCATCCTTCGTCGGATGATCCAGGCGGGAGAGTTCCGTCCAGAAAGCATCTCCGGCTTTCTTTTCGATCAGATTTATCCCGTTTCCGGCACAGAAGGACCGAACAAAAGAGACGGTCTCCGGGAAATCGATCCCCGTGTTGAGGAAAACGGCGCTGAACGCTCTTTCCTGACCTTTCCCGGAAAGGGCGCTCTTCGTCAGATCAAGAGCGACCAGGCTGTCTTTTCCGCCGCTGAACGACACATAGACCGGTTTTGCGCGGTTTGCTTCGAGGTTGACAAAACCGCGGATCGTGTTGATGGCCGTCTTTCCGAGATTCCTGATGTGGTCGATGTTGGCTTTCACGACATCATCGATGCCGGGCGAATCCGCCGGAAGGACAGTCAGCGGATCTGAACTGACAGCTTTCACACGGACGGCCGGCTGACGTTCCTGAAGCGTGATATCCAGACTGGAACGCGGCGCGTTTCCCGAATTTTCAGCGATCATCCTGAATTCCTGTCCGGAAACGGACGCAATGCCGTATCCCGTCAGGTTTCCCGAAATGATCAGAACAGGCTCTCCCGCGCGGATCTCTTCCGGGAACGATCCGATCTGATCGTGCCGGACGTTTTTGCCGTTCAGGTGCCCCTCGGCTTTTTTCAGAACGACCGTATGCGGCCGGCAGATCTCTGCGAAAGGCTCTGCCAGAAGTATCTTCGCACCGGCGGCCGACGGCTCGAACACATATCTCAGGCCGACGAGATCAAAACGGATCGTTCCGAAGACGTCTCCTTCGACAAGGATCTCCATGGCCTGATCTTCTCCCGGGATCTTGTTCAGAAGCAGAAGTTTTCCTTCGAGCGGATTGCATCCGAAAGCCTCCCGCACCAGACGGTCGACAAGACGGACATCATAATCCATGGCGAACCTGACATCCGCCGGCTGGGACAGCGTCACGACGCGGCCCGGTCTGCCGCAGAGACAGCATTTTTCGCCGATCAGCGGCAGATGGCAGCTGTCGCACCAGAAAACAGAATCATCCGTATAAAAGACGCGTCCGGATCTGCCGGTGACCGTTTTTCCGGAACGCGCATCCGTTCCCGTTCCGGCATTTCTTTCATCGCTCCCGGAAGAGGCTTTCTTTCTGATATTGCCGACGATCCCCGGTCTTTCCGGGTCGCCGTCTGTTCCGACATGATACCCTTTTCCGGAACTTTCTTTTTCTTTCTTCAGTCTGACCGGAACATCTGCACTGACAGTCGATCCGAAAGTGCGGCGTGACGCCCTGTCTCTTTTACTGTCCTGTTCTGACCCTGAATGTTTCTGCACCATGCCTCATTCTATCGTTTGATCGTATTTGAAAATTTTCCGTTTTCCTTTTTCTTCAGGTTCTTTCCGTATTTTCTTTTTTCTTCCGGTTTTTTCCGTGTTTTTCTTTTTTTCCGGTTCTTTCCGGATTTTATATATTATCAAATCTAAAATATCCTATCGGGCGTTTCCGATGATTTTCTCTATTTCTATTTTTCTTCCGGTCCCGGTTCAGATCAGTTTAAGATGATGCCGGCTCTGAAAAGCAGATGAACACGATGTGATACAATATGACCGGCCAATATCAGAACCCGCCTGCAGACATCCCTGAACAGGGGGATATTCCTGAAAAATATATTCTTTTTACGCCTTCCGCTCTCGATCTTCCGCCGGATGCCGTCCCGGGAAACAGCCCGGCGCCTCCCGGATCAGCCGGGTCATCCGGATCGTTTTTATCCGGAAAGTCCGGGAAATCCGAAAAATCCGGGAAATCCCCGAAGCCGGAGAGCCCGAGACGTTCTCTCCGCATCGATGAGATCGATCCTGAAAACAGACCCCGGGAACGTCTGAAGCGCTGCGGTCCCGGCGCTCTTTCAAACGCGGAGCTGGCGGCCGTCATTCTCCGCACGGGCACGCGGCAGGAAAATATCCTTCAGATCTGCCAGCGTCTCTTTTCCGAATATACGCTTCCCGGACTCAGCCGCGCCGGAATGACAAAGCTCAGAGCGATGCACGGTATCGGTGAAGTCAAAGCTGCCCAGATCTGCGCCGTTTTTGAACTGGCCAGAAGGCTTGAAATGTATTCCGACGAGCCCAAAAGGAAGATCACTTCCCCGAGCGACGTTTTCGATATCGTCCACGCCGGGCTCCGCGGGGAGAAGAAAGAACATTTCATCGTTCTTTTTCTGAATACAAAAAATCAGGTCCTGAAAGAAGAAGTCATCTCGATCGGGAGCCTCAACGCAAGCATCGTCCATCCGAGAGAAATTTTCAGACAGGCCGTCATCGAAGCCGCCGCCTCTGTCATCCTTGTCCACAATCACCCGTCCGGCGACCCCAAACCCAGCGATGAAGACATCGAAATGACTGAAAGAGTCTGCCGGGCCGGAGATGTCGTCGGCATCGATGTCCTGGATCACATCATCATCGGTGATCACGACTTTGTCAGCATGAAACAGGAAGGATATATGCGACATCCGTTGTGCGGACAGCGTGAACAGTGTGGGCAGTGTGAGCAGTGTGGACAGTGTGACAGTGTGAACAGTTCGGACAGTGTGGACAGTGCAGACTGTGTGAACAGTGCGGACAGTGAGAACAGTGCGAGCAGTGTGAACAGTGTGACAGTGTGAACAGTGTGAACAGTGGGGACAGTGTGAACAGTGCGGGCAGTGTGAACAGTGTGAACAGTAAGGACAGTGTGAACAGTGTGACAGTGTGAACAGTAAGGACAGTGCGAACAGTGGGGACAGTGGGGACAGTGTGG